>JAFZGH010000075.1 GCA_017555465.1 Akkermansia sp.
CTTGCCGCCTGCCGCGACCACACCGCAAGCGTGCCCACGCACCCCATGTGGGACGGCTCCACCGTCCCCGCCATCTATCGGCTGGATTGCACCGACGCCCGCCTCCCCTTCGCAATCCTCCTGTTTGCCGGCATCCGTCCCGAAGAACTCACCAAGCTCACCTGGGAAGACATACGAACCGAGCCGAACGGCACAGAATACATCCACATCCGCCCATCCGTCGCCAAGACGCGTCAGGTGCGCCTCGTGCGCGTCCGCCCAACACTCGCAGCCTTCCTTGCCACCGTGCCGCAAAACGCACGCACAGGCGCTCTGGTGCCCAAAAACTGGAAGCGCAAGGCCGCTATCGTGCGCAAGGCTGCCGGCCTTCAGAACCGCCACGACACCGCACGCCACAGCTTCGCCTCCTACGCCCTCGCGCAAGACGGAAGCCTTGACAACCTCCGCGCAGACCTCGGCCACACCCGCGGCTCAGACATGCTCTACAAACACTACCGCGCGGCCACAACCGCCGAAACAGCCGCCGAATACTGGTTCATCCGCCCGGAATAAAAAGAACCGCCAGCCTTCCGTGACGAAGCTGGCGGCTCATGCTCACTCCCTGAACGGGAATGCGGGGAAGGGAGAGAGCTATCGGGGAAAATTACACGCACATTCTACACTCACCCCGCCCGCATTGCAAGACAAATATCATCGCGCAATCGCACGCTGACTCGCTCGCATCCTCTGCTCAAGCTCCGTCACCCGTTGCTGCATAGCCGCGCGTTCCGCCATCGACTTCGCCTGCGCCTGCGCCTGCGCCTCCATATATCGCAGAATACGCCGCAGCACCTCATTGTCAGCCTCGCCTGGCGTCTTGTTCGCTCTGGCCACCAGCCGCTCAAGCATGGCGATATTCTCAGCCGTGTACTTGTCATTGTTTTCCAGCACACCCACAGCCAGACGCACACCATCGCGTATCGTGGCAGCCTCTGCCTTGCTGCCGGCCTGCTCATTGCCTCGCAGCTGCTCCCGCAGCTTCTGCTCAGCCTGCGCCCTGCGGCCCACCTCAGCCAGCACCACGCCCGCCTCAGACTCGCGCCGCTCATGCTCCCGCTTGTCGCCTTCAGCCCCAGCCAGCCCGCGCAGCCGCGTCAGCTCAGTCTGCAGCTCACTCTCACTGAGCTTCAGCACATCCTCCTTCAGCCTGGCCACACGCCGCTCATGCTCACGCTTCAGCTCATCCTGCCGGCGGGCATCAGCATTATCAGCAATCCTCTGATTCAGTAGAGCCGACTCACCCTCGCTCCATTGTGCGAACAGCTCATCCTGCCGCCGCAGAGCCTCAGCCTGAGCCTCAGCCTGCACCCGCGCCTCATCCCAAGCCTTCTTCTTCTCCGCCTCCGTATCATCCAGCCCCTTGTTGAATCCTTGTCGGCGGTTCAGCTCCTTCCCATAAGCCTGAACGCCATTAAGGCGGGCGAACTCCGGAATCTCCGCGTAAGCCACATCAACAGCCTGTCGAGCTTCCTCGAGCTGCAGCAGCTCTTTATCCATCTCCTCAAGCTCTTCCATTTTCTCCTTCCACTTGTGAGCCGGCATTCTACCTTCCAGCTGCTGAAGCCGACGGTACATGTTCGAAGTCTGTCGCTCAAGCTCAGCCTCTTTTTCCGCGCCGCCCAAGGCATTATAATCAGCCTGAGCCTTCCTCCACCCTTCCTCCAGCTCAGCGGCCTTTTTCTCGCTCATCGTGAACCCGTCCATACTCAGGCGCTCAGCCCAGCGCGCAGCATCATACTCATCCCGTCGCACATCAGCCTGCGCCTGTGCAGCCATCACCCGAACATTCTGCGCATCCAGCTGCCTCTGCCGGTTGCGGTGCTCGGCATCACTATTCAAGTACAGCATCTGCTCATCCATCGAGAACTTGTCAATCTCCCCTCGGTTATAAGCAGCCTGCACCTGCAGCCGCTTCAGCGCCACAGCCTGCTCATCCCCCTGGGCCGTCATCGCAATTTTATGCAGCTCCGCCTCAGTATTCAGGTCAATCTGCCTGGCAGTCTCCCTCAGCAAATCGAGTTGCCTCTGCAGCTGGCCGGTCAGAGCCTCAGCCGCAGCAATCCGCCGCTTCTCGCTGCCCTCATCACTCAGCGCATTCTGAGCCGCCCGCAGCGCCTTGTCAGCATCCACCGCAGCCTTCTCCAGCTCGCGCATCTTCTCCGCCGCAGCGTTACGCTCCTGCGCAAAATAATTCCACACCATCTGCAGCCCCTGAATCGCAAGAAGCACCGCACCCAGCGGACCCAGCCCGGCCTTGGCCGCCGTCTGCAGGCTCACAAAAGCATTCACCATTCCCATCACATCCAGCCGGCCAGCCTTCGCATTCTCGGCAAAATTAGCAATCGCCCCAGCTGCCATCTGGATGCTCTGCCCCATGCTCTGTGCCGTCTGCACCTGCTGCATCCCTGCAATCTTCGCCAGCTGCAGCTCTCGGGTCATCGTTTCCTGGGCGCTTCGTGCAGCCATCATCCGGCGCCGCAGCTGCTCATACAGCTCGGTATTACCCACCCGTGCCGCCTCGCGCATCGCCTCCGTCAGCCGCAGCGTCTCAGCCGTCAGCTCCCGTTTACTCATCCCCGCCAGCTCCATCTTCTCGCGCATCTCAGCCTCGCGTCGCATCTGGCGCTCATGCTCCTGCCGTGCCCGCTCCTCCTCCTTCTGCTTGCGCTCAGCCTCGGCCTCTGCCGCCTTCTGCTCCCGCTCGGCCTGCTTCTCGTACTCCACCCGCTTCGCCTGTTCCTGAGCCTGCACAGCATTGTCAGCCGCACGCATGCGACCCTCAATCGCCGTCACCTCTGTTCCCAGACGCTTCAGGCCGGCGGCTACCTGTTCCACCTGGCCATCGCCCAGCTGCTTCACCATCTCGCCCACACGGTCCAGCCGCGTAGCACTCCCACCTGCAAGAGCCTTCTGAGCCTCGGCAATCCGCTCGTAAGCCTCAGCCTCCCGCATCAGCGCCTGCCGCTTCTGCTCTGCGCCGGGCAGGCCATCCTCAATCGCATCCGCCTCAGCCCGCAGAGCTGCAGCCATCCTCTCGGTATGCTCGACACCGCTCGCGCTATTCTTCTGCACGTCCTCCAGGCGCTTCTTCAGCTCCACAAGCACCTGCACCACATTATTCATCTCCCGGGCATTCCCCAGAGACTTCATATTCTGCTCCACCCTCGCGCTCGACTGCGACATCTCGTCATAGCGCTTCGAGTAATAATTCAGCGCCACCGCAGCCTTACTCACCTGCGTCTCCACATCACCGCCACCCGGCATCTGCATCGAGCCCATCTTCATCAGCACCGTCTCCGAAGACTTCTCCAGAAGCTCCGACTCCCGCCGAATATGCTTCACCTGGCTCTCCATCTTCGCCGCGCTCGCAATGCCGCCTGTGAACAAATCCGCAATCCGCTGCTTCAGCGCATCATCACCAATCGCCTCCGCCGCCGCAATCAACTCACGCGCCACACGCTGAACCTCCGCCTGCGACTTCGTAGCCTCATCCAGCACCTTCCTGGACCCCGCCACCGCCTCACGCTGCTTATTCACCAGCTCCAGCAAAACATCCATAGGCCTCTTGGCATCCTGCACGTTCGCCTTAACATCAATCTTAATCTCGGGATTCTTAGTATCAGCCATAATCAGAAAATCGTTTTATAAGCTATCACGCAGCGCCATCTCCACAGCCGCTGCAAACCGCGGCAGCACCATGCTCCGCAGCTCATATTCATCGGGCATCGCATTATGCCCACGCCGAGCCAGCAAACTCGGCACCGTGCTCTTCCTCCGCAGCTTGTACGCCGCGTGGAACTTCCCATCCTCCCCCTCATAGCCGAGCGTGCCAATCTCATCCGGCTCCAGGTCCTCGCCCTTCAGCAAGAACAAACGCTCGCCCGTCACCTGCTCAAACCTCCTGGCACTCACCCCACGCGCCTCAGCCGTCACAGGAATCGTCAGCGCACGCTTCTTCACCGGCTTAATCTCCCCGCCGTACTGCTGCAGCCGCAGACCCCACGGCATAGAATCCTCCCTCGGGCTCTTGAAAAACAGCGAAAAACCGCCCCCCTCATCCGTCTCGTGGTACCAATGCCGCGTCAGCGCACGCATGAACCGCCGCGGCCTCAGCCGTCGGCTCGTCCCATCCGGGAACGGGTCGGGATTATCGAACCAATCCTCCGGCAGAGCGGCATACCACTCCTTCATCGCCTTCTCACTCTCCTCCGCCGTCCGCTTCACAATCCGCGCCAGCGCAGCACCCGAAAACATCGTATTGAAGTCCGGATGCTCAACCATCATCCTCAAATCCATCCTTGCCTCCCTCATTAAAAAAGGGGTGCCGCCACACCGGCAAGCACCCCTCTGTCTCTTAACCGACAATCAGAGAATCATTCCTGCACAGCCTGCCCGGTATAATTCGGGTCATTCTGGGCCATGTTCCACACCGAACCCTGCACATCCAGCTTCAGCTTCGGGCGAACAATCTTGCCGTCAAACGTCTTGCCAGCCTCGGCAGAAGCCTCAGCATAGAACCAACGCGTGCACATCAGCTTCTCGCCATCATACTCACGCATACGGACACCCACGGGAACTGTAGTCTTGTTCGTAGCATGGATGCGGAACGGCTTGCCGCTGGCCACCTGGGCTGCAGCCTCCTCAGAGAACGGATTAGCCACACCATAGGCCATAGCGTCAAACAGAAGGCTCGTGCGCTCCATGTCAGCCGTATAGTTATTGCCAATCACCGTCTCATTCTTCACCTTCACGCGCGTGCGCGTGTTGGCATCGAACGAATCTTCCTCGTCAGACTGCAGCTCCTGATTAAACTGCATCTGCTTGCATCGAGCCAGGTTAATCCACATCGTATCCTCCACCTTGCTCAGGTCAGCCTCCTCAGCCGTGTTCTCCGGGTAATGCGAAGCATCCACCGGAATCACATCAATAGCCAGGTTAAGAGCCACCTTCTGCGGGCGGGTCATTGCACTCATGTTGCTCATATCTTATCTATCCTTTCAGGTTAAATGTTAATCCATGTGCTCACCTCAAAAGAGTGAGAAGTCATCCTGTTCGTCACTTCCGTAGTCAGCGAATCAGCCGCCACATCGCAGCATCCAATCCCCACGCCACCGGCAGGCTTCCATTCCGCTCCCGAAAAAGCAGCATACAGCCCCTCAGCCAGCCCCAGCGAATCCTCCTTGCTCAGAGCGCTTCGTACCACGCCCACGTCAACGGAAACCCGCTGCAGGGTATCGTCAGCACGCTCACGGTTCACCCGTTCCATCCTCGGCACGCTCACCGCCGCAGCCAGCTTCAGCCCCTGCGTCAGCGCCCGCTGGACCTTCGTGCTCAGCTCAGCGTCGCGCTCGTCAAAGAGATTCACGCCACGCGTCAGCTTCCCGCCGGACGCGTTCTCCACGCGCACCAGCACCCAGTCCACGAACCTACCGGAAACCATGCTCATACCATCCAATCCACATCAGGAATCGCCACAATGCCCACACTCCCTGCGCCACCATCAGCCGACTCGGCATCAGGAACCACGCACCCCGGCCTCAGCTCGCAACTCGCCATCGCTCGCAAATCTGCCAGAGCCGCCTGGTACTCCGCAGCACGCGAAGAACCCTCCAGCACCTCAGCCAGGCCGGGAACCGCCGCCAGCACAGCATGCCGCGCCAGCACCAGAACCGTGTGCACACACTCCTCGGGCACCTTGCCCAATCCTGTGGCAATCGCCGTGTTGCGGGGGCAACCATTCAGCGCCCCCACAACACGGTCACTCGCACGCAGCAACAGCGCCATCAACCAGGCGTCCACATTAGCGGAACCCACAGACTCGGCCACCGACTCCACCTCAGCGGGGGTCAGCACCTGTCTCAATTCATCCACCGTTACTGCGTGCAAGCCGTTCATCTCAACTCAGGAATTACGAACAGAACAAAAACTCACACAAGCACAGCCAGCTGAGCCGTCACAGCACCACTCGGAGCCGTGCCGCCGGCAGTCACCTGCAGCGTCACAAAGCGAGGACAATCCAGCGGAATACGAAGGCGAACCTCCGTCTCCTCATTAGCCTTTGTCACCACAGACGCACCGGCCACAGCCACCTTCTCGCCATCGCGGGTATCACTACCCACCACAGCCAGAGTCACAGGCTGAGCCAGCGCAGGGCAGCTCAGCACAATGTTGGCAGCATCGCGGCCACCACGCTCCGTCAGGTCAACCACCCAGGCGGCAGTTGCCTTGCCATTGGCCGTAGTGGGAGTCTCCACACGGGCCACCAGCTGCATATCAATACGGTTATGAGTAATCATATCAGCGCTTCAGGTTGCTAAGGTTCTTCTTCATGGTGAACTCGCTAATCTTGGCCAGCTGCTTGATGTTCTCCAGAGTCTCATCCTCGAGAAGAGCATCAGAGCACAGAATCGGCAGACCGTCGATATTCGTCTTCGGCAGAGCCGCGTGCGTGGCGTTCATGATATTGGTGTAAGTCAGCTTCTCACCGCGCCAATCCTGCAGGCGACCCAGAGAACGGCGACCCATCACCACGCAAGTGGGAGTGTAGCCGGAAGGCAGCTCGCGA
>JAFZGH010000076.1 GCA_017555465.1 Akkermansia sp.
CACCGCGAGGATCAGATGCGCATCAATCGGGAGTTCCCTTATTTCAATCCGGCAGAAATTGATTGCGTCGTGCTCTCTCATGCCCACATCGACCACTCCGGCAATCTGCCCAATCTGGTCAAGAAAGGATACAAAGGATTCATATACAGCACACATGCTACGCGCGACCTCTGCCAGATCATGCTGGCAGACTCCGCTCGCATCCAGGAAAGTGACTGCAAGTTCCTCAACAAGATGAGCGCGCGAAAAGGCGGCAGCGGTCGGGTAGCCGAAATCATTTATACCGAGCAGGACGCCGAAGCTTGTCTGCGCCGCTTCATCAACATCGGTTATGAAATCCCCTTCCCCATTATGCCCGGCATCACGCTTACTTTTTACGATGCAGGGCATATCCTGGGTGCAGCCCAGATTGTGCTGGACATTGAAGATGAAGAAGACGGTCAGCACAAGCGACTCCTTTTCTCCGGCGATGTCGGCCGCGGCAACAACGAATTGCTGCGCGACCCGGTTCCTGTGCCGGATGTAGATATCATGCTCATGGAATGCACCTACGGAGGCCGCCACCACGAAGCGCCCAGCAGGGATGATGAAACCTTCTGTAAGACCATCCGCGATGCTCTCAAACGCGGCGGCAATGTTTACATTCCATCCTTTGCCGTGGAGCGCACCCAGCAGCTGCTTTACCTGCTCAACCGAGCCTACAAAGAAGGGCGCCTGCCCAATTACCAGGTCTATGTAGACAGCCCTATGGCCGTGAGCGCCACCGAGATTTTCCGCATTCACCCGGAATGCTTCAACAAAGAGGTGTACGACTTCCTTTTTGCGGAGCGCGACCCCTTCCAGTTTGAACAGCTTCATATGGTGCGCAGTATTTCCGAATCACAGAGACTCAACAATCTGCGCGAAAATGCCATTATCATCTCCGCCTCCGGCATGTGTGAGGCTGGCCGCATCTTGCACCACCTGAAAAACGGCATCGGACGCCCGAATAACACAGTCCTTTTCGTGGGCTATTGCGCCGCTAACACATTGGGACGGCGCATCCTTAATGGCGCACTGGAAGTCCGCATTCTGGGTGACCTCTACCCGGTGCGCGCCCGCATCGAATCGCTGGATTCCTTCTCTGGCCATGCTGACCACGATGAACTGCTTCAATACTTCCACGCCACCGGGGGCAAGAAATCGAAAGTCTACCTGGTACACGGCGAAAAGGAATGCACTACCGCCATGCACCAGGCCTTGCAGAAGGGACACACCGGCAGTATCGAAATCGCCCGGCTCAACACCACGGTGAACTGCTGATTACGCCGCGCTTTTTGCTTGCCTCGCAGGGGCGCGCGTGATAGACTATGCGGTAGCATGAAAGTTATCACGATTTACGGCAGTAAGAGCGACCTTCCGTTCATGGAACCGGCTCGCGTGTATTTCCAGGAGAACAACGTGGAACACGAGGAAGTCATCTACTCTGCCCACCGCGACCTGCCCGCCCTCATCGATTACCTCAAAGACCTTGAAGCCAGCAAGACCAAGGCGGTTCTGCTCTGCGTGGCAGGTCTTTCTGCCGCCCTTCCGGGCGTCGTGGTCATGAACACCGAACTGCCCGTCATTGGCGTTCCCGTTCCCTGCGGTCCGCTGAATGGCGTGGATGCACTGCTGGCCATTTCCCAACTTCCCGGTGGCGTCCCCGCCACCACCGTTGGTCTGCACAAGAAGACCCCGGTCAATGCCGCCATGGCAGCTCACCGTATCATCAAACTGGCAGAATAACCCCACGGAGCCATTGCTCCCCTGTTCCCGATGAGTACCCCCAAAGACCTCTTAACCATCGATGCCCTCAGCGATGCCGATATCCACGGCATTCTGAAAGGCGCGGCGGAAATGAAGCAGGTGTTCTGCAGCGGTAAAACCCACCCTGCACTTGCTGGCAAATCTGTGCTCACGCTCTTCTACGAGCCCAGCACCCGCACCCGCTCCTCCTTTGAACTGGCAGCCCGCCGACTGCAGGCCGATGTCACAACTTTCACCGTGGCCACGTCCTCCGTAGTCAAAGGCGAAAGCGTGCACGACACCATTGACACGCTCATGAGCATGCACATGGACTACATCATCGTGCGCCACAAGAACAGCGGTATCCCCGCCGTTATCGGTCGCCACGCCAAGGCCTCGGTCATCAACGCAGGTGACGGCGCGCATGCCCACCCCAGCCAGGCATTCCTTGATGCCTTCACCCTGCAGGAAAAATACGGAGACCTCACCGGTAAGCGGGTGGTCATCATCGGCGATATCCTGCACAGCCGTGTAGCCCGCTCCACCAGCACAATTCTGAAGCGATTGGGCGCCGCCGTGGCCTACATGGGGCCCGGCCCATTGGTGCCGATGGAAAAGCACACAGGAATTCCACGCTTCACAAACTGGGATGCTGTTTTTGAATGGAAGCCCGATGTCATCTACCTGCTGCGCGTGCAAAACGAGCGCATGGACACGCCCTACTTCCCCTCGGCGGATTACCACCAGGCCTTCGGCGTGACAGAGGAGCGTCTCAAGCGCATCGACGCACTGAACCTGAGCATCATGCACCCCGGCCCGGTGAACCGCGGCGTAGAACTCTGCGACAACGCCATGGTCTACCGCAACAGCCTCATCTGCGACCAGGTGGAAAACGGCGTCGCTGCCCGTATGAGCATTCTTTCCTACCTCACACCCCGTACCCGGAACAATGACTAGTACCTATATCAAGAACGCCACCTGGGCCCCCACGGGAGAACGCTTCGATATCCGCCTTGCCCCCGGTCACACCCAGGTTGTGCCGGAGCTCGGAGGCCTCACCATCAGCGATGCCGAAGTACGCCCCGCCGGGCAGCTGAACATTCCCGAACGCGCCCGCGTCATTGATGCGGAAGGTAAGCTGATTCTCCCCGCGCTGTTCGATATGCACGCCAAGGTAGAAATCGAAGGCCGCAGCAAGCGTGAATCCGTCACCCGCACCGGACAGGCTGCCGTACAGGGTGGCGTGTGGGGAATGCTGGTGCAGCCCACCCCCGGTTTCATGTTCGACAACAGCTCCTCCCTCGACAGCTTCCGCGAAGCCGTGGGGCAGCGTTCTGCTGCAGAAATGATGCCGGCCGGGTGCATCTCCCAGGGCATGAAAGGTGACCAACAGGCTCCCTACAATACATTGGCGGCCCGCGGCATCCGCATCCTCAGCGATGGCGGCGAACGTCCGGGTAACCTGCTTATGCTGCACCGCGCTATGAAATACGTGGCCGAGCTTGATATGATTCTTGCCATCCGCGGTGATGTGCCCAGCATCACAGCCGGCACCTGCATCCACCCCGGCACCACCTCCTACGAGCTTGGTCTGCACGGCACCCCGGCCTGTGCTGAAGAAATCGGCATCGAAATCATCGTGCGTCTGGCCCAGGATGCGGGGTGTCGTCTGCATGTGCAGACTGTCAGCACCGCTGAAGGCGTGGAAATCATCCGCCGTGCCAAGGCTGCAGGCGCACAGGTGACCGCTGAAGTTGCCTTGCACCACCTGCTTTACACTCACGAAGATGTGGGTGAATACGACACTAACCTCAAGACAGTGCCGCCGCTGCGCGACAAGTCTGATACCGAAGCCCTGCTGGCCGGCATCAAGGATGGTACGATTGATTGCATCGTATCCGACCACACCCCCTGCACACCCTTTGCAAAGATGCAGGATTTCCCCACAGCTCCGCAAGGCATGTGCATGCTGGATCACTATCTGCCCACCCTTTACACCCAGCTGGTGAAGCCTGGTAAACTGACCTGGACCGAACTGGTGCGGGCCTGCTGCATCACCCCCTGCTCCATTGCCTGTCCGGATGTCACAGAACCGACAGAACCCGAAGGCATCCCCCTGCTCCTGTTCGATCCCGCCACCGAGTATATCGTAACGGAGGAAAATCTGCCCTGCGGCACAACCAACACACCGCTGCTGGGTAAATCCCTCTGCGGCAGCGTCACTTTACCACTCCAATAAGCCATGATTATCTATATCGTCAGCGATGGTAAAAAAGGCCACCTCTCCCAGACCCGGGGACTGGCGCAAGCGCTCATTGAACAAGCCTGTGAGCGCGCGCCCGAACGGGAACACGCCTGCTATGAAGTGGATATCACCGGGCTCAGCTGGCTCAAAAAGCTCTTTTACAAAGGAAAGGAACTGTCTTACCCCCGCCCGGACCTGATTCTCTGCGCCGGGCACAGCACCCACCTGGCAGCCCTGAGCCTGGCCCGCCACCTGCGCAGCCTGTGCATGGTATGTATGCGTCCCAGTCTGCCCTGCAGCATGTTTGACCTGTGCATCACCCCGCGCCACGACTTGCCTGATGGCTTCACCGCCAACGGCCGTATTTTCCCGACAAACGGTGCCATCAATGCTATCCGTCCCACACCGGATGAACCCAAGACGCAGACGCTCATCCTCATCGGCGGGCCGAGCAAGAGCTACAACTGGGATGCGGAACTGGTACTCAACCAGCTTTCCTCCATTGCCCGGCTGACCACTACCCCCATTGTTCTCACTACCTCCCGCCGGACTCCGGCAGACTTTGTGGGCGATGTAACCGCAGCCTGCCCGAACATCCGCGTTATCCCCGTGGAGGAAACAGGCCCGAACTGGGTGCAGGAAAACCTGTCCAGAGCCAAGGAAGTATGGGTCACCCAGGACAGCGTCAGCATGGTATACGAATCCCTTTCCAGCGGAGCTCCCGTCGGCATCATCGAAATGCCGGCCAAGGAAGGCCCTCACAAGCCTGATGCTTCGCGTATTGCGCGTGGCCTCAACATGCTGATTTCAGATGGCAGCGTCTGCCGCTTCACAGAATGGGCCAAAACCCACACCATCCCGCAAACCGGTAAAGTGCTTAATGAAGCCCGGCGCACCGCCACCTACATTCTGGAAAACTTCCCGAAACTCCTGCCATGAAAGTAATGCACCTGCTGCCCTCCCTCAGCTCTGGGGGCGTTGAACAAGTTGTCCTGGAACTCTGCGAAGGCTTATGCACCGCAGGGGTGGAGAATGTCGTTGTTTCAGCTGGCGGCAGCATGGTGCCAGCCATTGAAGCAACCGGAGCGCGCCACATCACCCGCCCCATTGGCAGGAAAAGCATCTTCACCCTGCTGCAGGTAGGCCGCACAGCAAGGCTCATCCGAGAGGAAAAGCCCGACATACTGCACCTGCACTCCCGCGTTCCTGCCTGGGTCGGGCAGTTGGCCTGCCGTCGTATTCCGGTGGACGAGCGCCCCGCAATCGTGTCGACCTTCCATGGTTTTCACTCTGTGAACGGCTACTCTGCCATCATGGCCAAGGGAGACCGTGTTATTGCCGTTTCCCGCTGCATGCGAGAGCACATTCTGGAAAACTACCGCAAATGCCCGGCAGATGACATCGTGGTCATTCCGAATTCAATTGATGCCAGCCGTTTCAACCCGGAGTACAAGCCTTCCACTGACTGGTTTGACAAATGGTATAGCGATTATCCTGAACTGAAGGATAAATACACGCTGTGCCTGCCCGGCCGCATCACGCGCCTGAAGGGAGCTCCCCACCTTGGGCCCATCCTGCGGCATCTGCGCAGCAGGGGAATTCCGGCGCATGCCGTCATTGTGGGCGAAACAAAGAAAGGTAAAGAAGCCTACCGCGATGAAGTACAGGCCGGTTTTGCAGAAGAAGGCGTGGCCGATTGTGTGACCTGGACCGGACATCGCCGCGACCTGGCAGATGTCCTCTGCGCCTGCGATGTCACCCTCTCCCTCACACTTCAGCCTGAATCTTTCGGCAAGACCACTCTGGAGGCGCTGTCTCTTGGCCGTCCCGTGGCAGGATATGAACACGGCGGCGTCGGCGAGCAGCTGGAACAATTCCTGCCTGAAGGTATGATACCCGCCGGTGACACAGCAGCCATGGCCGGATTACTGGAAAAGTGGTATGCTCAACGGCCCGTTCCCAAAACTCCTGTTCCGGCACCCTACCGCCGTGAGGATATGATTCAAGCACATATTGACCTGTATCAGAGTCTTTGCCGTCCCTGAACAACTCTCCCATGAATGTGCTCCACATCAGCCCCTGGCTGAGTCCCGGCGGCATCAAACAACTTGCAGCAGATCTGGCAACAGGTTTACAGCAAGCAGGGTTCAGGAACACTGTCATTTCCCCGCCTAATGAACTAGTGGGGCGTCTGGCCGCTTCCTCTGTGCAACATCACAGCATGCGGAGCATCAACATATTCAGCTATCGGAGTGTATTGAATCGCATCTCGCGTATCGTGCGCAGCAGCAAGGCAGACATCGTGCTGACGTATACAACTCAAGCCACCTGCCTGGCATGGCTTGCATGCAAAAATATGCCGGAAGAAAACCGGCCAAGGCTCATTGCCATTCATGCGACATACCCTCGTTACCGGGGCTGGAAGCTCAGTCTGGAGTGTGCTGATGCGCTGATTGCTACCTCCCGGCACCTCAGAGATGAATTGATACGGCGCGCCAAGCTGGATGCAGAACGCCACATCTGGGTTGTGCCCTATGGCGCAAATGAAGATTTGTGCTATCCTGGCTACACGCCTGCAGATGCATGGATCGAACAGTGGAACAGGAGCCACCCTGCCAGTGACAGCACCCTGAAAGTCTGCCTGGCCGGGGCCATTACTCCATTACATGGGTATGAGGATTTGCCTGCCATTCTGGCGCGTCTTTCCCATGCCGCTGTAAAAGCGCACTTCTATATTGCTGGAGATACAGCACGCGCACGGCATTCATACTACACCTCGCTCCAGAAAAGGCTCAAACAGGGCGGCATGGATTCCATGGTCACATGGCTCGGCCTTCGGACCGATTTACGTGATGTCATCAGCGTATGTGATGTTGTGATTTCTCTGACCCGCCAGCCTTCCTGCCACGACCGCGCAGTGCTGGAAGCTTTATCGCTGGGCAAGCCGGTGGCGGGCTATGGCCACGGCATCGTGGGAGAATTACTGGATGCCTACCTTCCTGAAGGAAGAGTAGCACCGGGAGATGCCGCCGGCATAGCCGACCGATTGGAACAGTGGCATGCCTATCGTCCGGTACTGGAAGGAACCCTGATCAAGCCTTTCCGTCTGGCTGATACAATACAGGGCGTAGCAGAACTCTGCACAGCCATCGGCCAAGGCGGCAACGCGCAGTGTAATCATTGACAAGAACAACAAAATAGTGTACCCTCTGGCCCGAACTGAATATATCAGATGATAAGTTTCACCAATCTTTCCCGCTATACCGATATCGGCTCAAATTGTTACATGCTCGATATGGATGGCGTCCGTATTATATTGGATTCCGGCATGCATCCCAAAAAGGATGGCGCCGAAGCAACCCCTGAATTCAAGCTGATAGGAGCTGCAGATCCTGATACTATTTTCGTGACACACTCCCACCTGGATCACATCGGCACCCTGCCCGTGCTGCAGGATAAGTACCCGGCGGCCGAAGTGAACATGACCGCCGCCACCTGTGAGGTAGGGCTTGCAATGCTGCATAACTCCGTCAATGTGATGACCGCCAAACGCACTCAGGAAGGCATCATTGATTACCCCTTCTACACCCACCAGGAGCTGGATCACGTAGCGCGCTGCTGGATGCCGCGCCCCTACGGTACACCGTTCCGCATCGGCCGTAACGGGCGTGTACTGGCCACTCTTCACGATGCCGGTCACATTCTGGGCAGCTGCGGGATTGAACTGGAAAGCGAAAGCGGTACCACCATCCTTTATACGGGTGATGTACAGTTCGATAATCAGACCCTCATTGCAGGTGCGGATTTTCCGCAAAGTGGTATCGATATCCTCATCATGGAAAGCACGCACGGCTGCACCCAGCGGCGGGAAGACTATACACGCGCCGGGGAACTGCGCCGCTTTGCCGATACTATACGAGAAGTGCTGGAAAACGATGGCGCTGTGCTCATCCCTGTATTTGCCCTGGGTAAAAGCCAATGTCTGCTCACTGAAATCGGACGATTCAAGGAACAAGGGCTCATCCCTGATGTTCCCGTATATTTCGGAGGCCTCAGTTCCAAAATCACCGCTGTATACGACAAGCTGGCAGACTGCACGCCACGCCTGCAGCCTGGCTTCCGCATTAAGGAACATGTCGAGACCCATGGGCTTCCCCGCCAGGGCAAAGCCCCGCTGGTGGCATCTCCCGGTAACATCTATCTGGTCTCCAGCGGCATGATGAGTGAGCACACCGTATCCCACATCCTGGCAGAACAGATTATCACCCACCCGAATGATGCCATTCTATTTGTGGGATATAGTGACCCTGAAACACCTGCGGGCAAAATCAAAGCAGCCAATCATGGCGAACTTGTAAACCTGCGAGAAAAGGGGGGACAGGCATATCCGCTCAATTGCCGTGTGGAATGCTTCGATTTCTCCGGACATGCCACACGCAGCGCCCTGATTGACTACGCCTGCAAGTTGAATCCCAAAAAGATTCTGCTGGTGCATGGTGACCCTGATGCGGTAGAATCGTTAAGCGCGGAGCTCAAGACTTTGCTGCCGGGTACGGATATTCTCGTACCCGAACCCGGCAAGTCACTGGTTCTGGGCAAGTAACAAAGCTTATTTTCCGTGTTGATCCACCTCCTGCGTGATAGCAAGGAGGCGGAAATCGTGCAGGCCTTTGTATCGGATACACAAAGCCTGGCCTACGCCCGCATCCGGCATCATTGGCAAACGCAGCGCCCCCGAATAATCCGTTTCACCGCCATGGTGGTGCTCCCATCGCTCATTGGCCGTACTGCAGTAGTCAAAACTGGTATCACTGTGCAGCAGCCGCACTTTAAATCGGCTGAACTGGCGCACTGAATTAAAGCTCATATTACCCTCCAACGGCATTGTATGTAATTCCGCCTCAATTGGCATGCCTACCACATACTCATGCCCGGCAATAATGAGCGGAGAAACACAATCCCCGGCGAGACTGGTAAATGATTTTCCTCTCTGCATATCCAGCACCAATACTGTTGTATTTTTGGGCAGATGAGGGACCATCAACACACCATCAGAATCCGCAACAATGCGCAGCTGACAATCAAGATGGCGTTCTCCTGCCTGCATGCGTTCCAGAACAGGAAGACCGCCCAGCTCTGGCTGTGTGACAAACCAGACCTCATCATCCAGACCAGACTTGCTCTGCAAAGCCGTTACATGAAGCACACGGCGGTCTTTCATTTCAACGCGCTGCCAGGCTGTTACCTGCTGTTCCATATTGATGGTGAGCACCGCCAGCGAATCATCATTCATCAACACCCAGATATTAGTATTGGAACCGCGTTGTACGCACCATTCTCTGACACCCGTAGCAAACAAATGCTCGGCTAACATGCTGATATCAGTCGCAGAAAAACCATCGGATTCCAGACGATAGGCAATCTCTCGCATTCTCCTGCCGCCGCGTTGAATAAAGAGGACCGTATTTTCAACCGCGCGGGCTGACATAGCCTCACTACCCACCGATGATTGCCGCCGGAAAGAGACTGATGTCGGAGTGAGAGCACCCCCTGTACCAGAAGACACAACCCACTCTCCATCCGATGTTCCCACCAGAAGCTGCCGGGTAGAACAAATCCAGCAGATGCGGCTCTGGTCATTAGCCGTGATTGTCAGATGCATGCCATCATCATCATTCGAACCAATATGGAAATTATGATAATCATCTGTTGCACTCGCCAGCAGCGTTGTCGGCATCCCCGGCATACCCCCCAGCCACAAACGCCCCTGGAACATACAGGAAAATGATGGATATCCATTACGCGCACCTATGGCACCAAAGCTCCAGTTGCGCGTAGAAAAACTTACCGGCTTACCGAGATACGAATTCACCAGCACCGCCTGAGCATGGGTATCATCGCTTACAGCAGTAATTTTCAGCTTATATTCACGAGTGCCCCCCATGATGCGGAATTGCAGGTGTGCGCTCACTCCGGCTGAATCCTTGCAACACCGACATACCAGCACCATGCGGCAAGGCCTCTCTTCAGACCCGGAAAGTGACCAGTTCTGACGTGTGGCGAAATCTGACTGCGAAAATGCTTTAATACAAGTCCAGTCCCACAACCGGAAATCTGATTGTACACTCTTGGAATCATAACTGCGCCATAATTCCCAATCAGCACTCCAAGTATTGGTGGTGTTCAATTCCCAGTCACCGGCTATTTCATAAGGCTCATTGGTAGAATCCAGACGCATAATTCCCGGAAGGAAATAATGGGGATAATCAGATAATTGCGAACTGCCATTATAAGCCGACACGGGATAATCCCGTATGCAATGGTAAAAGTAGTAGTAACTGGTACTGGCGTTTTTCTGATACAGCATAGTCCCCTTCTTTACAGCCGTTTTACTGATATCCGGTGCCTCCGTGACACTGAATTTCTGCGCTTCATTGCTGAATAACTCCCGTCCGGCAACAACGGCATCTGCAAGCACCAATTCATTTCCTGCCATATCAGCTGAAAATCGTTTATCTCCGCCGCTGATAGTCAGCTCAGCCGTTGAACCGTCTTTCTGAAAGAGGACAGACAAAGTCCCCTCCTGCTGTGAATACGTTTCCCGAGGCATAGATTCGAATGAGGGGGTATCGCATTTCCAATCTGTATCAGCATACCGATACAACACTACGGGGGCGTGAGAGGGGCAACACACATACAAGGCATCATTCACCTGTGAAAAGTGCAGTGTTGCCAGTTGTTCAGCTCTGGTCCAGGGAGTAGTCAGCACGTAAGGGGCCCCCGTGGGCGTTTTCAACAGCTCGGCATCGCGATAGACGCGCATACCTCCTGGAAAGAACTCCAGCATCAAGGTGTCATTTTCTGCAAAGCAAAAGGGAAAAAGACGAATGGATTCAGCTGCGGATTCGCCTACATAGGCCGTGCCAGCACGAAGTTGAATACCTCCGTAAGGCAGAACCTGAAAATTGCGTATCAGCGAAGCTCCGCGCTGATACGCCTGTAAATCACAACGAGTCGAAAGCCATGGCGATAATTCGCCGGCTGTAAATCCGAGAACGATAGGTACTTCCTGCATATATGGCAGGATGTACCATAACATGCACCTTCAGGACAACAGAAAAGGTGCTCTCGGTCGTGCTTTCCGCACGGCGTCATGCACCGGCTTCCACCAGGGCACAAGCCGCCGAGCGCACACATTCCTGGCAGGATACGCGGTTGCTGCCCTTCAATTCTCGGCAGGTCGAAGCACCATTGGCTGCAGAGAAAGCTGCCAGGATTGCTGCTGCTTTTTCCGGAGCAACCTGCATAGCACCGTACAAAGCTCCGCAGGTACCTTCAGGCGCACGACCGCCACCACAGGATGCCATGGGTTCCACCAAATCCTCGCGGCCGAATGCAGCACATACAGTCTGGGCGCAGTTATACATAAACGGTTTCTGGCGGAATGTAGCCAGTGCTTGTTCTACTCGTTTCATAAATAATAGATGATTAGTAATTCCAGAGTTTTCCGCAGACATCTGTCGGCATACGCCAGTCACCGCGGGGTGAAAGAGCTATGGTGCCTACCTTCGGGCCATCGGGCACGCAGGTGCGCTTGAACTGCTGTGTGAAGAATCGGCGAAGGAAGGTACGTAGCGTGCTGTCAATCAGGGTTTCATCATATTCCCCGGCAAAGGCATGAACCGCCAGGTGGCGCAGTTTCTCCGGCTCGGCACCGTACTTGATGAAATGGTAGAGGAAGAAATCATGCAACTCATACGGCCCCAGGATTTCCTCCGTTTTCTGGTCAATGCGTCCATCATCTGCCGGGGGCAGGAGTTCCGGGCTCACAGGTGTGGCATTCACATCGCGAAGCACCTCAGCCAATTCACCGCCGACCTGAGTGGCGGCATACTCAATCAGACAGCGGATAAGAGACTTGGGAATAGAGCAGTTCACCCCATACATGCTCATATGGTCCCCATTATAGGTAGCCCACCCCAGAGCAATTTCTGACAAATCGCCCGTACCGACTACCATGCCACCCGTTTTATTGGCCAGATTCATGAGCAGTTTTGTACGCTCGCGCGCCTGCACATTTTCGTAAGTGTTTGTGCGTAACGCAGGGTCAAAATCCAGGTCTTTGAAATGCAGCAGGCAGGCTTCTTTGATGTTGACCTCCTTAAAGGTACAGCCCAGCAGCTGAATCATCTTTACGGCATTGTTGTATGTACGGCCAGTTGTACCGAAGCCCGGCATGGTAAGTGCCAGAATGCAATCGTTGCTTCGCCCCAGCAACTTGCAAGCGCGGTCGCACACCAGCAATGCCAGCGTGCTGTCCAAGCCTCCGGAAACACCAATAACAAGCGTTTTTGCATACGCGCATTCAATGCGCTTGGCCAGTGCCGCAGCCTGGATATTGAGAATCTCCTCGCAGCGAGTGGCTGTATCAGCCCCGCTGGGTACAAAGGGACGAGCCGGAAGGTGCGCATATGCCAGATCGCAGGGATTTTCCTCCACCCGGCAGAGAACACGCCGTGGCGCAGGCCATTCTCCCTGCTGCAGATTGTCACGGAATGAAGTCTCGCTCAAACGCGCAGCAGCCAGACGCTGCATATCCACATCGGCGTATGTCACGCTCAACTCGCGGCCAAAAGGGGTATTGTGAGCAAGCATACGACCATTCACTGCAATATAGGAAGCGCCTCCACATACACCATCCTGCGTGCTTTCACCCACGCCGGCTCCGGCATGCACAAAAGCCGCCACACAACTGCCGCTGCGGGCAGTCAGCAGAGTGCGAAGGTATTCGTCACGGCCGGCCAGAGCGAGAGGAGCCGCCGGATTCAGAATCACGCGAGCCCCCTGCAGAGCCATGCGGGTCGACGGCGGCAGCAAAGCCGTTGCATCATCCCCGATTTCCACACCGAAAAGCAAATCGTCACCAGCCTCAAAAACAAGATCTGTGCCCACAGGAATCTGGTAGAAATCACCAAACCACCTCGTTTCCGTGCTCATCAGCATGCCGGCCGGAGAAAACTGGCGGCGTTCATAGCATTCCCGCTTATCCGGAATAAAACTCTTAGGAACAAAGCCCCTTATCATACCCCCCTGCACTACTGCCGCTACATTGAACAGCATGTCATCCAGCAGAACAGGCAAGCCCACTACAGAAACAAGAGGCAGGTCTTTTGTCTCATCTGCATAACGACACAAGCCCGTCTCTGCGGCTTTCAGCAGGCGAGGCTGGAAAAACAAATCAGCACAGCTGGCAGAAGTCAGGCACAACTCCGGGAACACTACCACAGAAGCCCCTCCGCGGGCAGCTTCATGCGCCGCAGCCACCAGTTCATTGGTATTGAACTCAACATCTGCCACGCGCACTTGAGGCACCGCAGCAGCCAGACGGTAATATCCGTATGTACTCATATCAGTCTGACGATATTCTGCCAGATTACACAGGAAAGTCAATCATCTAGCGTGGCGTGAAGCATTTTTCTGTGCAGATTGAACAAAATCACTTTACGCGCATCATACATTAAGCTTGACCAAGCTCTAGAAATGTGTAAAAATGCCGCGTTCTCGTCTCATCTTAAACAACCATGAAATATAGCATTTCAGCATTATCCCGCAAAACGGGACTTTCCATCCACACGCTGCGTTACTATGAGAAAGAAGGTTTGCTGCGCTATGTGGAGCGAACCGAGTCCGGCCGCCGGGTATATGGAGAAGCCAGCATGGGATGCCTGCTGGGTGTTCTCTGCATGAAGCGGGCAGGTATGACACTGCCTCAGATTAAGGCTTTTATGGATGTAACCATCGAAGGTGTATCCACCCTCCCTAAACGCCTTGAGATGATGGAAAATGCTAGAGAGCAGCTCTACAAACTCAAGGAAGCGGTGGATAGGGGGCTCCAGCTGGCAGACTTTTTCATCGGAGGCTGCCGCAACGCCATGGAAGCGCTGAAAAACGGAGCAGACCCAGAAGCAGCTTTCCCTTACATCACCCGCGATGGCATCATCGAGTTCCCATTCCAGCTGACGGAAGCAGGTCGACTGGAGCCGGATACACCACCTGAAGATTTCGAAGCCGTGTCACCCAGACGCTGCAAAACGAAGCCCCAACACAAAAAATAAAATGAAAGAACTCGCAAAATGGGCACCCATTGGTGGTGCTGTCTGCCTGATTGTGGCTGCATTCATCATTGGCCGTAATTCCCGCCGCGATGTGCGTGAAATCTACGGCATGATTGATCATTACGACAAGATGGGCAAATAACTCATCTTGAGAGCTCCCTTTATACGCGGTGCGCTGTCTGCTAACATGAGCAGGCAGCGCATCTTTGCCGCTAAAACAAATGCAACGCAGCTCTGGGGCTGTATGGATGTATACTATCTTCCCTGGACATCCGCACTTTATTACCCCACTCTGCATCTGCCAGCAACGCGCGGCCGACGGCCACTAAATCAAACTCCCGGGCCAGAAGACTGTGTGCCAGTTTCTGCAAGCTGCCGGCTCTCAGCCCCACCCCGCCTTCAGCAATAACCGGACGCCGGGAAAGCATGCGCACCCAACATGCCATATTAAGCGGGCTGCCGGCAAATGCGGGTAAATGAAGATTCTCCACCGCACAAGCGAAAATATCCACCCCGGAATCACACAAACATTGCACCAGCTCCTCCAGCTCTGCGGGAGTGTCGGCACAATGCTCTGGCAATCGAAATATTATCGGGAAACGTCTGCCTACAGCCTTTCGGACAGCGTGCACCAACTCACAGCCAAAACGCATTCGCGCTTTCGGGGAGCCTCCGTATTCGTCATGCCGATGATTTGTTTCGGCGCGAATAAACTGCTCTACCAGGCACGAAGATGCCCCATCAACAGCCACCGCATCAAACCCCAGAGCACGCGCATCTCTGGCAGCCTGGGCAAAAGCCCGCGCCACAGTCATGATATCATCCCGGCTCATAGAATCCGCGCGCTTCTGCAGGGAGCGAGGGTCAATACCGGACGGTCCCATCGCAGACTGCCCGGCATGCAGCATTCCCGCATGAGTCAGCATGGGCGCAATCCTGCAGCCAGAACCATGCACTTCCCGGCAAATGTCTTTCCAGGCACGCAGAGCAGCGCCTCCATAGAAATGAGCCATTCCCTCATCGACCGCTGCCGAGGGGGCATTAACCGCCACGGGTTCAGTAATAATCAACCCCAATTCATGAGCTGCCCGGCGGCTGTAATATAGCTTCATTTCAGAAGTCGGTATTCCTGCATCAGAAAACAGCCGGGGCATGGAAGCCATGACCAGCCGCGTCGGCAATGTTAATTTCCGATGAACAAAAGGGCGGAACAACAAATCAATATCGCGCAAGGTAAGTGCCGTTGTCGGAATCTTCATAACCTACGCAGTTTAGCCCCTGATTTCCTATCATACAAGAGGTTAGAATAACAATTCGGAGCACGCAACACACGCGATAGAAACTTGACACAAGTCCGTGGCTTCAGTAAAGTAGGGACAGATATGATGACCCAGCTCACTGAATCCATAGGTAAATACCTGCTTGCCGCAGTTTCTCCCCTGATTCGCCATCCGGAGAACGCGGAGCTGCGTGTCGCGGCAAGTCCTTCCGGGGATATGCTGCGATTTCGACTGGTTCTGGTTCAGACAGATGTAGCCAGGGTTATCGGGCGCAACGGCATGACTGCTTCAGCCATTCGCTCCCTTGCCAAAGCAGCCGGAGAGAGAGCGGGCATCAAAGTTGTTGTGCACATTCTCTCGCAAGAAGAAGCTGACGCCTGATCTCTTTTCACCACGGTCATGCAGGAGCTTTTTGCAGATGTACCTGCATTTCAGCCAGCAGCAAGAGTGCTGGTAGACGGACTGAATGACATGGTGCTGGATTATGCTATTCCAGAAGGAATGGCTGGCGTAACGCGAGGCTGTCGCGTGGAAGTTCCATTAAGGGGGCGCTGTACCAGTGGCACGGTTTTATCTCTGGCAGAACCCGACACTGAATGGGCCAGCCGCTTGCGGCCGCTGCGTCGTCTGATTGACGACGAACCTGTTGTATCCCCTGCTCTCATGGATCTGGCCGAATGGGCAGCTCGTTATTACGCGGTGCCGGTAGAGCAGATGATTCGCTGCATTGTGCCGGAACCCGTACGCCAGGAACGCCATGATGAAAAGACCCGTAAAGTCATCATTCTGCAAAACTGGCCAGACGATGAAACGCTCAATAAAATCAACAGGAGAGCGCCGCGCCAGGCATCTATCCTGCGTTACCTGCACGCCAGTGAAAAGAAAAGAGAACCCCTTGTCGATTTAGGTGGAACACCTGCGCTGGCACCCTGTCGAGCGCTGGAAAAAGCAGGCTATGTCCGCATTGAGGAAGAAACCATACACCGAGACCCAGCCGGACCTGAACACTTTGCCCCAACCAGTCCCCTGACGCTCAATGAAGAACAATCCGCCGCGCTGCAACACATCAATACTGCCTTTGATACAGGCCTGACCCAACCCATCCTGCTGCAAGGTGTCACAGGCAGTGGCAAAACCGAAGTCTACCTGCAAGCCGCTCAACGTGCAATGGAACAGGGCAAGGGCGTGCTGATTCTGGTACCGGAAATCTCCCTCACTCCGCAGACCATGGCCCGGTTCAAAGGCCGCTTTGCAGAGAAACCGGGTAGCGTGGCCATTCTGCACAGCGCCTTGAGCGATGGCGAGCGTTTCGATGAATGGCATGCCATCCGCCGGGGCAAGGCCCGCATTGCCATTGGTCCGCGTTCTGCCGTCTTTGCTCCGGTGCAGAATCTGGGGCTCATCATCGTGGATGAAGAACACGATTCCTCCTACAAGCAGGAAAACAGTCCGAGATACCACGGACGCGACCTCGCCGTACTGCGAGCCAGATTAGAAGGAGCCACCATTGTGCTGGGCTCAGCCACGCCTTCCCTGGAATCACTATACAACGTGCAACAAGGGAAATATACCATGCAACGCATGGATAAGCGGGCCGATGGACAAAGGCTTCCCCTCACCCGCGTACTAGATATGCGCAGCGAGGCCAAGGATAAACGCAACCTGGGGATTCTCTCTGAGCGCCTGCGCATGGCTATTGATGAACGGCTGAGCAAAGGAGAACAAGTCATCCTGCTACTGAATCGCCGCGGCTTTGCCCGGGCTTTGCAATGCCCGGAATGCGGTTACACCGCCAACTGCGAATACTGCGCCTTGCCCATGACATACCACGCCACAGAAAACAGACTGGTCTGTCACATCTGCGGTTACAGACAAATGGTGCCTCCCCGCTGCCCGGATTGCCACACGGCCAACATTACACTGGAAGGATACGGCACCCAGAAAGTTGAGGCCGTACTGCGCCGCTGTTTTCCCCAGGCGCGGCTCCAGCGGGTCGATGCCGATGTAACAGCCCGCAAGAATGCCTTGCGCGATATTCTGGATGATTTCCGAGCCCACCGGACAGACATTCTGCTGGGCACGCAGATGATTTCCAAAGGGCTCGATTTTCCAGGAGTTACGCTCGTGGGTGTACTCAATGCGGATTTAGGGCTCAACATCCCCGATCCCCGAGCCGCAGAGCGTACATTCCAGCTGCTCACCCAGGTGGCAGGCCGCGCCGGACGCGGTGAGCTGGATGGGGAAGTCATCATTCAGACATACACGCCGCAGGCGCCTGCCATACAATTTGCCCGCAGGCATGATACCGACGGCTTTGCCGAAACTGAACTGGAACTGCGGCAGCACATGAACTTCCCCCCGTATTGCCATATGGCAGTGATTACAGCAAGGAGCGAGCAGGAAGAACTGGCCACACTTGCCATCGAAACACTGCACAGACGCCTGCTGGCGGTTCTTCCTCCGCAGGTGCAATTAAGCACACCACTGCCTGCCCCGCTGGCCAAAGCCTACGGTCAATTCCGCTTCCAATGCACCCTGAAATCCCCCAGTGCCCGCATCCTGTCTGATATCTGCAGCCGTGAAATAGCAAGTCTGAATTGCGGAGACGGCGTCATCATTTCGCTGGATATAGACGCCTATTCGTTTATGTAGTTCAAGATTGACGAGCTGCCATACTCCTGCTAGAATAGACAGGTCAACATTCATTGCCCATGCAGGAAACGCTCATTGATTTGAAAACCCGCCGCAGCTGCCGCAAGTACTCCACGCAGCAAGTTGCAGAAGATAAGCTTAACGCCGTATTGGAGGCGGCCACCTATGCCCCCACAGGCCACGGGCAGCAGAGCCCGGTTATGGTAGTGGTGCAGGAGCCGGCTTTACTGGCACAACTGTCAGCCTTAAATGCCCAGGTCATGGGCACAAGCCGCGATCCTTTCTACGGCGCCCCCACCGCTGTTGTTGTGTTTGAGGACACCACCTGCACAACGGGCCACGAAGATGCCTGCATGGTTATGGCTAATCTCCTGAATGCTGCGCACGCCGTCGGACTGGGCTCATGCTGGATTAACCGCGGGCGCCAGATGTTCGAATTGCCTGGAGGCCCGGAAATCAAAGCAGCATGGGGACTCCCTGACTACATGGCCGGTCTTGCGGTCTGCATTCTCGGCTACGAAGCGGAAGGAGGCACCATTGCACCCAAGCCCCGAAAGGAAAATTACATCATCCGCGCCTGATTCCTCTCCCTAATCCTTAATTAAAACATGAAAGCAATCATATTCAGTCTCGCATTCATTGGTCTGCTGGGCAACATCTCTGCCGCCCAGACAGAGGCCGCCCCTGCTGCAGCAACAACCCTCGCCGCAGTTCCCGCAAAACTTCAGGGACTGAACTACCTTACAGAGGCTCGCCCCGCGGCTGATGCCAGCTTCTACGTGTACCTCTGCTCCGCCTCCTGGTGCGGCCCCTGCCGCGCCATTATGCCCAAGGTGGTAGAGCAGTACCCCGCCATCAAAGCCGCCGGCGGTGAGATTATCCTGCTGTGCTTTGATGCCACTCCCCAGCTGTGTGCCGATTACGTCAAAAAATACAACGCAGCTTTCCCTGTTGTCATGTCCAGCTTCCGTTCTGCCGCCAAGCTTGGGCTGCCTGGTTTCACGACCCCCAGAGGCATCCCCAATGCCGTTTTCGTGACTGCTGATGGTAAAACGCTCAGCAATGGCCATGGTGCAACCGTGCTGAATTGGCAGGCTATCACATCCAAGTAAAATCACCCTCTTACATTGCATACAGGAAGGCCGCAGTTTTCTACGCTGCGGCCTTCTCCTTGTTATTAGACCGTAAAGGGACTTAGCGCATGTCTGCTACAACTCCATCGCGGATGATAAGCGTGCGGTCGCCGCGCGCAGCAATTTCAGCATCATGCGTTACTGTCACCAAAGTCTTGCCACCTTCCTCCGCCAGGCCGAAGAGCAAATCAAGAATCTGATTACCATTGCGGGAATCCAGGTTTCCAGTGGGCTCATCAGCAAAGATAATGGCAGGGTCATGCGCCAGCGCACGAGCAATGGCCACGCGCTGCTGCTCACCGCCAGAAAGCTCATTGGGCAGATGCTCCATGCGGTCGGCAAGGCCTACTCGCTCCAACAGATGTTTAACTCGTTCAGTGGCTTCCGTTCCGGCCACTGCTGTGGCCAGAGAGGCATTTTCCAGCGCGGTCAGCTCAGGCATGAGCATGTAATTCTGGAAAATAAAGCCCATCATCTTGTTGCGGAACAAGGCTCGACGCCGGAGGGAAAGCGCGTAGATATCCTCACCATTGATGACCACTTTTCCCTGCTGCGGAGGCTCCAGCCCCGCAAGTGTATACATAAGCGTTGTCTTGCCTGCGCCACTAGGGCCGCACAGAAACACTTTCTCTCCACGGCGGATTTGCAGATCCAGCCCATGCAGAACCTCAATCTGCTTCTTGGCTATGGTATAGGAGCGGTGAAGATTAAATGCCTGAATCATGAGCGGGAAAGTTCAATATTATCAATAAGACGCACATCGCCAAACCAGGCAGCGACAGCCAGCAGAGCAAGACGTTGCGGGGAGGTAAGCTCGTGCAGAGTCTCGGCGTCTACCAGTTCTACATAATCGCAGCGCACGCCGGAAATCATCTCCAGTTCTCGC
Source organism: Akkermansia sp. (assembly GCA_017555465.1). Taxonomy (GTDB): domain Bacteria; phylum Verrucomicrobiota; class Verrucomicrobiia; order Verrucomicrobiales; family Akkermansiaceae; genus Akkermansia. Next base: position 20,079 of record JAFZGH010000076.1, read on the forward strand.
TTTACAACCGCGCAGATATCATCGGCTGGCTGACCTGCGGCATACGATTCACGAGCCGCCAGTAACAGACGGCGGATAGAAGGCGCGGAAGCACGATGCTCGGGTGTGAGGCGCACATTTCGGCTCGAAAGAGCCAGACCATCGGCATCACGCACAATTTCAGCTCCATGAATTTGAATAGGAATATCCATGTCACGCACCATACGGCGCAGAATTGCGAGCTGCTGGTAGTCCTTCTTGCCAAAAACAGCATCTGTAGGCTGCACCAGGTTGAACAACTTGCTCACCACCAGGCAGACCCCGGCAAAATGCCCCGGACGGCTCGCTCCGCAAAGCACCGTGGAAAGGTGTGTCTCTTCCATGGTGATGGAGCGATCGCTGCAATACATCGTGTCCGGTGAGGGCATGAATACCACATCGACCCCGCAGGCATGGCAGATTTCCAAATCCTGGACCGGCGTTTTCGGGTATGTGGCTAAATCACCCGCATTATCAAACTGCACCGGATTCAGAAAGATGCTTGCAACCACCGCACCGTCTTCTCCTGCCAGCTGGCGAGCCTGGCGCAATAATGTTGCATGACCTTCGTGCAAGGCTCCCATAGTAGGAACCAGCACGAGCCGACGCCCCCGCAGAGGAGCCAGCATAGAACGCAATTCTTCCTTGGCATATGCAGTCTGCATGCGCGTATACTAACACAAAGCCCCCCTGGCTTCAACCCATCATGACAAGGATATTTACTCGTTTTGTTGCTACTGCTCTTTCCTTGACTGCTGCCTCTTCTATAGCTATAATATGGCAAGAACTTCCCTTGCCATGAACAAGCAGCTATACATATACGATTGTCTGAGCGGAAAACTCCGCGCGTCAGATGGCAATTTCATGACTATCGGTGCAGGCGAGAAAAACACATTCCGTCTGCGTATGGAATCAGAAAATGGAGGTTCATTTGCCCAGCGTGATAATGTGTGCCGCTTTTTTCCGCATGGTCATGTCAGCAACTATTCGCTCAATGGCGTGGAAATGACTACAGATGTGGTCATACACCCGGAACGCATGTATCTGTTTGTGCTTTCCGGTGGTTGTTTCATCTGTTGGTACGGCACAGACTCCGTGCGGCCAGATTTCAGCCAATATAACCCCGACATATGGTTTCTATATAATCCGGCCATGGCTGAATGGTACGGTCCGTATACACTTTCAGACCTGCCGATGGTGGCTCCGGAATTACCAGATGATGTGCTTGCCACATTCCAGGGACTGGAGCACTGTGCATTCCTGTTGCGAGATATTGTAACAGTGGCAGAATTTGCGACCCGCCATAACCAGCCTGCCAGCAGCGAGCTCATCGACACAGTAGGTACACCCAGTGAATTACGCTGCCCGAATTGCTGGGAATTGTTCCTCCCTGAACAAATATTGAGCATTGCCTGCCACCCGGCACTGATAGGGGACGACAAGCTGGGGGAACATGCCATGCGCCGTTTTCTGCCCGATACAAGAAACAGCAGTGGCCTGCCACTGGATTCCATGGGGGTATCGTGCAACGAATACGCATGCCCTCATTGTCACTGCAAACTGCCCCCCTTTTTTCAAGAGACCAACCAGCATATCATTTCACTCGTGGGGGTTCCGGCCGCAGGAAAAAGTTATTACCTGACCTCCATGGTAAGTGAACTGGAAACGCTATTTCCGAGAGAGTTCGGCATGCCTTTCCGCGATGCTGACCCAGTCACCAACGAGCCCCTCAACGAAATGCGCATGCGTTTATTCAGTGCGCAGACCCCACAGGAAGCCTACCTGGCCAAGACCCACATGCATGGCCGCTTGTACCAGAAAATATGGAAACAGGGCATCCAGGTTCACATGCCGCGTCCATTCATCTATAATCTGAACAAAGGAGCGGAAACGCACTCCATTGTCCTGTACGACAACGCTGGCGAAGATTTTCAGCCAGGCAGCGATACCGCGCTCACCCCTGGAAGTCAGCATCTTTCGGTGGCATCTGGCATTCTCTTCCTGTTCGACCCCACCGCCAATCCGGGATTCCGGCGATTGCTTCAGGAAAGCACCGACCCGCAGCTGCGCAACAATCTGTACCGACCCGGCCGCCAGGCACTGCTGCTGGCGGAGTCGGAAATGCGTATGCGCACCCGGCTGAACCTGCCCCCATCAGAAAAGCTGGATGTACCACTGGCGCTTATCATCGGGAAGTGTGATACCTGGAAACACCTGCTGGGACCGGAGGCTCTGTTGCCAGCCGTACGCAACGGCATGTTCATGCCGGAGCATATCGACATTAACTCCACACGCCTGCGCCAGTTTATTTTCAACATCGCCCCCCACATCTGCTCCAGCGCAGAGGCCATATCATCCAACGTACGCTATTTTGCAGCCAGCGCACTGGGCGAATCCCCCGTCGAGTTCATGGATGAACGCAGCGGCACCATGCTGATTGGCCCGGCTTCGGGAAGCGTACGCCCCATCCGCGTAGCCGAGCCTCTACTCTGGGTACTGCACAACACGTCCCCCTCTCTCATCCCCAGTTCTCACTGCTGAGTATGCCTTTCCAGCTCATCCACACCAGTTCGCTTCATCTGCTTGATTCCGCAGGCTCCGGCTACGGAACAGTAGCGCGTTCGAAGGAAATGCCGGCAGCCTTATACAGGCTTCTGCCGGCATTGAGCGGATTCAAGGAAACAGAGGCTCCCATTCAATTCAGTTATCATATACTCACGGCAAGTGGAGACTCGTGGCATGTACTCAGCTGCATACAATCCGCGGGGGCGGATTATAGTGGCAGAGCTTGTCACACTGCACACCATCTGATTTTCTCTCAACAGGAGGTCTGCAGCTTACTCAACAACGCGCAACGCCCCACTCCGGCAGGCATCAGTCTGGCACTGCTTCAATCCGGGTTCTGGGTATCCAGGTGGGAAGGAGAACCACGGCTCCTGCCCGCAGATACAGCATTCGTTCTGCCAGAAACACCAGAGCACGATGTCACTATTCAGCCCACATGGAAAAAATTCTCCGGGCACAAAGCCAATGCTCGTGCATTCTATACTCAGCCCTATCACAAAGAATGCGTCATCGCCATTCCCGAAGCGATGACGCAGGAAGAAATTCTGGCGTTGCTGCATGAGAGCGACTGGCTTTCTCACACCCGGGGATGGGGTGGTACCTATACTACAACAGCAGACAACTCCGATACCTTTGCCGAAACATTGCGCATATTCGTGCCGCAGAATTCGCCTCTGGTACAGCGGGCTCTGCGTTCCAGGCACGCCGTGCTGCATATCAACACAGAACTGGAGCTGCCGATAACGCCTCCGCCCAGCATGGTCCTTCATCCGGAGTCCTCCGCACGAAGCATCACGCATACCCTGACCCGCAACATCTCCCCCTATCATTATACGGAAGCTCCCGACTGGACTCTTTTTGACATTCCCATACCAACTTCACCGTACAAAAAAGCACTGGCGACAGGCATTGTTGGTCTGGCATGCTGCGCCTCTCTGACACTCGCCCTCATTAATTTAACCACAACTCCCCCGTCAAACAACGCAAAAGTCACCACAGCGGAGATTCTGATTGAACAGAGCCCCGATGCCCAGCTCTCAGCTCTGCTGTCCGCGCCGTACAATCATGAAGCCACCCTGCAACTCATGCAGGAATTCACCATGCTGAAGGGGAACAGTCTGGAAGAAACATGGCTTGCGGAATGCGCCAGCCTCATCAGGCAAGCTGGTTCACACGAAGCAGACCATGCCGCCGGACTCAAACGCATATGCGAAGGCGCCCGTCTACTCGGAGTCAAAGACACTGATCTCGTTCAGCTCTATATGCGAGAAGCCACACACGCCCTGAGTGTGGAAGAATGGCAGAAAAAGTTTGACGCTGTCCAGACAGAAGAATGGCTGAACTTACAACTCTCGGAACCAGCCATCGCCCAGGCTTTTGAGGCCCATGATTTGAAAGCCTATATTCCCCGCAGCGAGCCAGATAAAGAAGACGATTCTCCCCTGCTCGCCACCGCAACCAGCACCACTGAAACAGCTGCATCTAAAGCCTCTACCTCTGCCCCAGGGCGCGTCTCCCTCATTCCGCATCCTGCACGATGCGGAGAAGCGCTGCCTCTACCGCTGGCAGAAGTCCTCAGCCGCCTGCCAGTGACTATCTCAACAGGGCGCTACATTGTTTCCATTCTTCAGCAAGGTGATAGTCTCCAACCTGCCCGTTACCTGGAATTGAGTGAGGATGGCTACAGACTCCACATCTCAACCACCGTGAAGAACGGCGAATATCGGCTGACCCCCAGCCACAAGGACGGGAAAAACACAGATTTACCCGAAATCATCATCGGTGTACGCAATGGGAAGCTGCGGTCCATCCGCAGCGGAAAGAACTATGCGGTCATCTCATTTCCTGTACCTCAACAGGATGATTTTTATACGAATGTCATCCTGGTTCCGGATTTCGGTATCCCCTTACCGGACGGAAAAGGAGTAAGCTTGCCAAAGACGCCCGAACTTGACTTTAACATCACACCGGCTGACATCAGCATAGCGGGAACGCAGGATAAACCGGAACTCCGTCTTTCTGAAAAGAAGAAGAAGTCAGGCTTCCCCTGGGAGCCGAAGCAAGAGCTCGTGGACAGACACCACTTCAGCATCACCCTGCCTGTGCTGAATGCGCATAACAGCATCCACGTAACTCAAGAGGCCAACAGCTCCTTTATCTGCAAAAGGGCAGTCGTTTCCCAGGAAACAGAAACGCTGACCACCCTGCTCTGTGATATGGAGCATATACCGGCACTACCTGAACGCCTTGAAAACGCATTCAAGCGCATAGCCAACACTCCCTGCTGTGGTCAGAAGAATGTTCCCAAAGGCACGCCTTCTCTGGCTGATTTCTATTCCCTCATCTCCTCGCTAGGGGCAAAGAAGCTTTCCGCGTCTTCAAAGCGCAAGCTGCACAAGGCCTATTTCGACATGTTGTCCAATCCCTATTTCAACGCAGAGCTTCACAAAATACTGCCAACACGCCAGAATATTCTGCTCACTCCGGCTGAAGCATCTGCTTCCAACCTGCGTAGCAGACGCCTGCGCAGCGCGGTAAGTGACGAGCTCGATACCCCCGCCATGCAAGATTCCATACGCCGCGGTATCTGCGAACTGCTCAGCCGCTCACTCATAGCAGCATACGAGCAGGAGAAACAGAATTTTGAACACAGCAGAGAAAAGAAGCCGGCTCTCATGCTCCGGAATATCACCCAGGGAGCGCACGGTGAACTTCTATGGCACTTTCACCTGAAAAACACCAAATAATCCATGCGACGTCGCCGCACAGACCCGCTCATGCAGAAACTACGCCTTCTGGCCCGCGATAAACGGCGGCTGGAGGCGCTGCAGCTGCTGCAGGAAACACTGAGACAAACGCCGTCCCATGCACAGGCCCGCGAAGAACTGAACCGGCATCTCACAGGACGGCCGTACTCATTTGAAGAAAAGGCTCACACCGAACTGCAGAAGCTTCTTACAGATTATCTCACCTCGCCCACCATGCTCACAGCAGCATCATGCGGGGCGCTGCAGAAGATGCGTAAACGCCAGCATTTCCTTCAACTTGAAATACAGCATATACTGACGGAAAGCGAATCAAAGACCCTACACCAATTTAACCAAAGCCTGGCGCGTGAAGTAAAGCGCCGCCGGAGCCGCATGCGCAAACCGCTCGGCATAGCCGCCGCGGTTCTGCTGCTGGCGCTTGGGCTCGGAGGCAGTTATCATTACCTGAACATCCAGGCTGATAATGCAGCATCGGTTCTGTACAGCGCCAGCGGATGCGAAACCACAAGCATTGCAACCGCCACACGCCTGCTGGCCGTGCATGATACAGGGCTTAACCGCACCCTGAACCGCAATATCGGGGCTGCGGCTGAACGCCTGCGGGCTCACATCCGCGCGGCTGAACAGCGAGCCCGCGAACTTGATACCATTCTCCGGAGTATTGAAACCGGGCAGCAGAGTGTCGTGGGCCAGGGAGTACGGCGCAGGGCGGAGATTGAACGCATGCTGAAACTTCCATGCAGTAATGAATCAGCATTACGCCAACGCTGGGCTGCACTCTGCCAGAAAGAGAGTGAAGCTCTCAAGCAGCAACGGCTGGCTCTGGCTAGAGAAATCCTGTCTCCGCTTCCTGAGCCTGTTCCCCTCTGCGGAGAGGTGAACAAAGATATCGAAGCAACCAGGCAGCGCTTGAACACCCTGCAGAAGAGATTATTATTATTTGAAGATGCCGGAGAAACAGTCGGTGTCTCTGCTGATGCCATGGAGCCTGTCAGGAAAGAGCTGGCTGAGCTTTCGCATCTGTTGCAGGGAATGCAGGATTTCCAGCTGATGCTGCGCCTGCTGCCCGCTGCACATGATTATGCCTCATACCGCTCGCGCCTGGCAGAGACGAAAGCACAGCATTATGCTCCGGCGCTCAGAATACTGAGTATTCTGAACGATATGCCGGCAGAAGATTCCGTGCGAGGAATGATGCAGGAACATGGGCAGAATCTCCGGCCCGGATTGCTGCAAGCTTCGCGTCAGTGCCTGCTGGAAGGCGGGCCTTCATTCAGCCAGGATTTTCCAGCCACACGCGAACAACTCCACCTGCTCAATGAACTCCTGACCAACAAAGCGCTAAGCACCCGCCTCTATGAGTTGACTGATACAGCAGAACACCAACAGGCATATTCTGAAACACTTCCGGAATTACGCCATGGCCGTGCCTGTTTCGAACGTTCCGCACTAGACCCTGCACGCCAGGCTGCGCAGAATAAAAAAGAGGAATGGCATAACCCGCACGCAATCCTGAGTCGGGAAATTGACCCCCGCCCCTTGCACACAGGACTGGGGCTGGACAAACGCAGTGGTTTCTTCTCCTCTGTCAACCTGCCTGAGCTACTCACCCGAATCTTCCAGATAGAGGGTGCACGTATTCCCGCCCTGGCGCGTGCCTATGTTTTCTATCATCTGGTAAAGGCCAATGCCGCGACAGCCGAGCCCATTCTCACGGGCCTGCGTTTTGCTCCAGCCATGCGCGACCGAATCCAGGAATTTGAAGAGCTGCGCAAGGAATGCGGCATTGAACTCAACGGCAGCTGCTGGTTACAAAACACGCCGAAACACGCCGCAGCCGAACGCAAACTGGCACACTGGTTCAATAAACACCAAACTTGCGACTTCACCGATGAATTGAAACGCAATCTCGGAACTCTGCTTCGCGTGGCTCCCAGGTTCTCTGGTTATGTCAATGAGCAGGGTGCTGCCGTCTTGTTCGAACAAGTGACCGATGGACAACTCATATGGTACATGGGAGAAGATTCTGCCATAATTGCCACCCCCTGGGGTGTCCCGCTGCAGTCGCCCAGGCATCTTTCCCCCATCTTTACTGTAGAACGCCAATTCTGATTTCCATGCTTGTAGCACTGCTCTCAGATATCCATGATCACGACACCCACCTGCTGCTGGCTTTGCATGCAGCAAAGGAGAAGGGGTGCACCCACCTGCTATTCATGGGGGATATGGCGGAGCTGTCCACTTTCCGCACCTTGCGCGAAGAATGGGCCCACCCCATTGATCTGGTTTTCGGCAACAATGAGTACGAATGCACCAGTTTTGCGCGCATGGCTGCACAATGTCCGCAGACAACCCTGCACGGCACACAGGCCTCTCTTGAACTG
>JAFZGH010000077.1 GCA_017555465.1 Akkermansia sp.
AGCTGCTTGATGGCGCGGCCGTCAGCACGCTTGTCCTGCTCCATGATGGAGATACGGAAAGCCTTCTTCTGGATGTATTCGAACACCTGCTCCACGTCGAAATCGGTAGCCTCGGGGTAGGCAGCCTTGATGGCAACCTCCACCTCATCGCGCAGGGCACCCACCTGCTTCTGGCGCTGAATCTTGTTGGGGGCATAAATAGCCTCCTCAATGCGGTCGCCAGCCACCTGATAGCCGATTTCCAGCAGCTCAGGCTTGGCCAGAGTCAGCTCATATTCGCGCTTGGGCTTGCCGCAGATACCGCGCAGCTCTTCCTGGGCAGCGCAGATCTTAGCCACATTTTCCTGAGCGTAGTGAAGAGCAGCAATGAAGTCCTCTTCGGGCAGTTCATTGGCAGAGCCTTCAATCATGATAACCTGGTCCTTGGAACCGGCATACACCAGGTCAAGGTCAGATTCCAGGCGCTGGGAGTTGGTGGGGTTAATCACGAACTCACCATTGATACGGCCCACGCGCACAGCGCCCACGGGCTCTGCAAAGGGAAGGTCAGAAATCACACAGGCAGCGGATGCACCGTTGATGCTCAGGATATCGGGCTCATTCTCACCATCGGCAGCCATGAGCAGGGAAATCACCTGCGTATCGTAGAAATAGCCCTTGGGGAACATGGGACGCAGCGGGCGGTCCGTCATGCGGCAAGTCAGAATCTCCTTCTCCGTGGGGCGGCCTTCGCGCTTGAAGTAACCACCGGGGAACATACCCGCGGCAGCGGCCTTTTCCTTGTATTCCACCGAGAGGGGGAAGAAGGTCTGACCTTCCTTGATCTTGGTAGCACTCACAACAGTGACCAGCACCACAGTATCACCACAACGGACAGTAACGGCGCCATCGGCCAGAAGGGCAAGCTTGCCCGTTTCAATGGTGATGGGGTTTGTGCCAACGGCACAAGTAACGGAATGTATACTCATTTTTATTTTCTTTCTCTTCTGAATGCCGGTTCAATCTGCGCCGCCGGAGGCCGGAACCGGCCACTGCCTCCCTTGGTTTCGCAGAGCAGGATTACGTACTTCCTGCCCCGCAGCGCCCATTGATGCTGCAAAATCAACAAAAACGAGCCGCGGTCATTGTACACAGTCATTTTCTCCAGCGCAAGCAAATAATGCACAGCAAAGCGTTTTAGCTTCACAGCTGACTACATTTTGTGTAGAATGATGCATCTTATGGAACACCCCAGCCAGAAACTGCTAGATATGGCAGAAGACGAGCGTCCGCGCGAGAAGCTGATTCAGCGGGGGCGCGCCGCGTTGAGCGATGAAGAACTCATCGCCATTTTCCTGCGCACCGGGCTCAAAGGCTGCAACGTGCTGGAACTGGCCGCCAGGCTCAAACGCGCCGCTGGCTCACTCACCGCACTGGGCCGCATGGAAGCCAGGGAAATCACCCGCTGCTGCAAAGGCATAGGTGCGGCCAAGGCCGCAACGCTGGCAGCTGTCTTTGAACTGGGGCACCGTGCCGTGAAAGAAAACCTGGTGCGGGTGGATATGAGCTCTCCCCGGGCGGTTTACGATTACCTGGCTGGCGACCTGCGCTACGAACAACAGGAGCACTTCGTCGTGCTCATGCTGGATACACACCGGCACCTTATCCGCCGCAGCAATATCTCCAAAGGCACATTGAACCGCACCCTGGTGCACACACGCGATGTCTTCCGTGAAGCCATCGTCAGCAACGCCTGCAGCATCATCGTGGCGCATAACCACCCCAGCGGAGACCCCACCCCCAGCAAGCTCGACCGCGAGCTGACCCGCGAACTCGTCAACGCCGGCGCCGCCATCCACATCCCCGTGCTCGACCACATCATCATCGGCACCAGCAACCCGCCCTATTTCAGCTTCAAGGAACACGGCTTCATTTCCACATGAAAGATTACCACACCCACCACCCCGGCCCCCATGGGGGCTACCTCTGCGCCGTCACACGCGCTGACTGGGAGCGCATCTCCACAGCAGAGGGAATGATCCCCTGCTTCGGCATTCACCCCTGGCATGCACATGAAACCGATGCCGCAGAGCTCGCTTTTGAGCTGGATGACTGGCTCACCCGCCACCCACAGGCCGGAGTAGGCGAAACCGGGCTGGATGCCTCCTCAAAGCACGCCGCCACGCTGGATACGCAGCGACTGCTGCTGCACATTCACCTGGGAGCCGCCTTCCGGCACGAGCGCATGGTGCAGCTGCACGGCGTGCAGGCCTGGAGCGAGCTACTGGAAATTCTGCGCGAACGCACACGCTGCGGCACCCTGCCCCGCGTGCACCTGCATGCCTGGAACGGCTCACATGAAATGGCGCGCGAGTTCATGCAGCTCGGCCCTGTCACCTTCAGCGTGGGGCTGCGGGAGCTCAGCCATTCCAAAGCCACAGAGCGCTACGCCCGCATACCGGAGGGTCGCCTGTTCCCGGAGAGCGACGACCACCCGGAAAACTGGGCACGCACCGTCGCCCTGCTGGGGCTCATCCGCGGCGGGCTCAAGTGATTTATTCAGACTGCTCAGCAACAATGTAGTGCGGGCGGCGCTTGATTTCCAGGTACATCTTGGAAACATACTGCCCGAGAACGCCCACGCAGAAAAGCTGCAGGCCACTGAGCAGCACAATAATGCAGACAAGAGACGTCCAACCGTCCACCGAATTGTGCCACAGCATCTGGCGCACCGCCAGAGACACAATGATAACCAGCGCCACCAGCATGCAGATCATCCCCAGAATGGAAGCCATCGCCAGCGGCATGGTGGTGAAGGCCACAATACCCTCCAGCGAATACTTGAACAATTTCCAGAATGACCACTTGGTCTCGCCGGCCACGCGCTCCACATTCTCAAACTCCAGCCATTTGGTTCTGAAGCCCACCCATTCGTACAGGCCCTTGGAGAAGCGGTTGTATTCCGGCAGCTGAAGCAAGGCATTCACCACCTTGCGGGACAACAACTTGTAATCACGCGCGCCGTCCACCAGCTGAGTGTGCGACACCACATTGATCAGGCGGTAAAACGCCCGCGCGAAAAGAGAGCGGATCACCGGTTCCCCCTTGCGGGAAACACGGCGCGTACCCGCACAATCAAACCCTTCCTCACGCACCGCATGCAGCATTTCCGGCAGCAGGGCGGGCGGATCCTGCAAATCCGCATCCATCACCGCCACATAATCCCCCTTAGCCGCCTGGAAACCGGCCAGCATGGCACTTTCCTTACCAAAGTTGCGGGAAAAGGAAATATAACGCACCCCCTGGTACACCGCCGCCAGCTCCCGCATCAGCGGCAGGGTATCATCCGCACTGCCATCGTTCACCAGAATCACCTCCGGCTGCATGTCCGGCAAGGTTTCCAGCACCGCATACAGCTCCTTCATGAAAGGGCGCAGGGTTTCCTGCTCATTATAACACGGTACAATCAACGACAGCATGGGCATAACAGCATTATAATTTTCTCCCTCCTGCTTGACAAGAAAAAAAGCCTGCCCGATTCACGGGCAGGCCTGAAAAGCTCAACTGCTTCCCCCCTCATCAGGGCATATCAATCATATCCTTCACGATGAAGAGCGACTCACGGAGCACCGGATCAAGGTTAGAGGGATACTCGGGTGTTTCCGTCAGTTCATCCTCCGGATCCTTGTTCTCATCCATGTACTCATTGGCATCATCCTTGGAAGCGAGCGGCAATCTGACAGCCTTCACATCACCCAGCTTCAGGCGGTAAATAGTCAGATTCTTCTCATCATCGGCAGCCATCTGCTCATAGCGGGCCTTGCGCTCCGCATCCATAGCCTTCTTACGCTCCAGAAGCTGCGTATTCTCTGCCTGGCGCACCACCTTATTGAGCGACACCATATTATTCTCGTAGCGTTCCTTGGCGCGGGCAACATCCTCGCGGGTATACTGCATGTCCTTATCCTTATCCGTGCGGGCCTTGCTGCGGGCCATCAATTCCGGCAGAATACGGGCAATACGGCTGCTCTTCACGTAGCCACCGGCGCGGGGAATCTCATCGTAAGGCATCGCGTAATCCTGTTCGCCCTCACCAATGCGCAGGCCGGCCGTTACCGTGGGCAGCACGATATCACTGGCCACCCCCTTGAGCTGGGTGGAAGCACCACCCACGCGGTAGAACTTCTGCGTGGTCACCTTAATCATGCCGCAACCCTCGCGGGAGGAGAAATACGGCATGTAATCAGCCAGACCGCGGGGCACCTGCACTGTCCCCTTGCCGAAGCTGGCCTCATCGCCCACAATCACCGCGCGGCCGTAGTCGGCCATGGCGCCGGCAAAAATCTCGGAAGCGGAAGCACTCAACTTGTTGATAAGCACCACCAGAGCACCATTAAACAGCGGGCGCCCGCTCACCGTGAGACGCTCCACATGGGCGCGTGAATCCTTCACCTGCACCACAGGACCAGCCCCGGTGAAGAAGCCCACCATCTTGCGCACCTCATCCAGCGAACCACCGCCGTTGAAACGCAGATCCAGCACAATACCCTGCACCTTTTCCTGAATCATGCGGCGCAGAATCCGCTTCACATCCGCCGCGCAGTGCACATCGCCATCATCCAGGTCGATATAGAACGAAGGCAGAGTAAGCACACCCAGGCGGTACGTGCGACCACCGCTCTTCATATCAATGATGCGGCCGCTGGCCAGCTCTTCAGACATGGGGATTTCATCGCGCACAATGGTCACCACCTTTTCCTCACCCGTGTTGTGGTTCTGCACGCGCAATTTCACAGTCTCTCCCTTCTGGCCGCGGATGAGATCCACCACCTTATCGATGCTCAGGAACATCACATCCGTCCAGTTATCATCGCCATGGGAATCCACCGCCACAATGTGGTCACCCAGCTGCAGCTGGCCGCACTTGGCAGCAGGGCCGCCCTTCACAATACCCTCAATCGTGGTAGAGCCATCGTCATCCGACTGCAGCTTGGCACCAATACCCACAATGGAAGCCTTAATCATGTCCTTGAATCGCTGCTCCTCGCGGGCGCCCATGTAATCGCTGTGCGGGTCATACACATGCGCCACTGCATTCAGCAGGTAAGAAACCATATCCTCGCGGTCAGCCTCCTGAATTTCATTGCGCATGCGCTTGATGCGGGCCATCATCTTGTCCGTGACCGACATCTCCTTCTCCACCGGAGAAGGCTTACCCTTGGCCGCCGCCAGATTTGCCAGATTCTCGCGGCGAAGCACCTCTGTAAGAATCATATCTTCCACCTGATCGCGCCACACCTGGTCGAGCGCCGCAGCATCCTTGGCGCGCGGCAACTTGCGGCGGCTGCGGGGCACACTGCGGTCCGAATCAAAAGCAGGCATCTGCTTCGCATACTCCTGCAGCATCTTTTCAGCCTGCGCAATGCGCGGCAGCGCACGGGCCCTGAAATAAGCATACAACTCCTCCGCCAGGCGTGTGGTCTGATTGGCCAGCAGGTAATCACCAAAACTACTGGCATAGCGCGCGCGGAGATACTCCACATCTTCCTGCGTCAGGAATAGATGCTGCGCATCGAGCGATTGCACATAGCACTCCAGAAACTTCTGGTACATATCCTGCGAGAAGCGGGCGCGCGAAAAATGAGCATTCTGCAACACCAGCGAAAACTGCTTGCCGATAATATCGTAATCCGGCTCAGCCTGGCTCACAGAAGTGCACGACACCAGCGCCGCCGCTGCCGCCATGGCGAACGCACGCGTACGCGCACGCCAATTGTTGAAAATCATTTTCATATATCGGGTAAAGAATAATCAGCACCCCGGTTGTTTACCGGAGAGAAAGGCTTTCTCTGTTAAGTACCGGAAAAAAGCCGACATTCTGTCACGAATACAGCATCATGACAAAATCCACAGGCTGATTTGCCGGCACCTTAGTCTTTCTGGCGCAGTGGGCGCTTCGCCTTAGCCAGCTTGCAACCCATGGTCGCAGCCATATTGCGCACTCCCTGCTCCAGCTCAGCAACACGAGCCTTGGCAGTCTTGAGAGCCGCCTCCAGGCGGGTAGCGCGGGTCTTGGCCGTGCGGGCCACGATGCGAGCAGCACGCAGCTCCTCCTTCACATCATCAGCACTCACCTCCACCTTGCGGCGACCGGGACGAGAGTCAACAAAACGCTCCAGAATAGCCTCCTCGGCCTGCTTCTTCCACAGAGAAATCAGAGTCGGCGCCACATTCTTTTCCTTGGCCACTTTCTGAATTGTTGTTTTACGGGTCAGCACCGCCATAATGATTTCTGCTTTCTCCTCAGGCGCGTACGTTGTGCGGATTCTCGATTTTTCGGACATAATTATAAAGGGATTCGATATCCTCTTAAATACTACTTTTAACCTGTTAAATCAAGTATATACTTCGTATTATCCGACATACTGACACAAACACCATCAGCAGACAAAAAAAATCCCCTCACTTTATTCAGCAAGGGGATTCTTTTCTGATACGCACGAATGGACTCGAACCATCACGATGTTACTCACTAGAACCTGAAACTAGCGCGTCTACCAATTCCGCCACGTGCGCATTTGATTGGTGCGGGCGAAGTTTAACACAGCTTTTCCCACTTTGCAAGCTAATTTCGCAAAAAAATTAAAAAAAGTTACTTCATTCATACCTTCAGGAGGAAGAAACCCGCTTGCACACGCGTCGCGCGCGTGGTATAATGGCAAGCACATGAAGCCAGAGAGCACAGCGGTGACCCCCTCCACCCGCAGCAGACGCGGTGTGCCGCGGCGCGTCTCACGCCGGCCGGCCGACACAAGGCCCGAAGTGCCCGACCATGAAATTCTCCGTAAAATCGGCACCGGGGCCTATGGTGAGGTGTGGCTGGCGCGCTCCGTAACAGGCGCATTCCGCGCGGTCAAAGTCGTCTGGCGAGAGGACTTTGCCGATGAACAAATCTTTATCCGCGAGTTCGATGGCATTCTGAGCTACGAACCCATAGCGCGCGGCATACCCGGACTGGTGCATATTCTGCATGTCGGGCAGCATGGCGGCGAGTTCCCGTACTACTTCTATGTAATGGAACTGGCCGATGACGCCTACACCGGCACGCACACCGATGCCGCCACCTATATTCCGCGCACGCTCTACAGCGACATGCAGCAATACGGCAACCGGCCCATGCCGCTGGATTATGTACTGGAAGTAGGCTGCCAGCTGGCGCGTGCGCTGGCGGGGCTGCACGCCCAGGAACTCACGCACCGGGATATCAAGCCGACCAATGTCATCTTTATCAACGGGCGCATCAAGCTTGCAGACGCGGGGCTGGTGGCACACAGTAACCAGCGGAGCTTTGTCGGCACAGAGGGATATATTCCCCCGGAAGGCCCCGGCACACCGCGGGCAGATGTCTTTGCCCTGGCTAAGGTGCTCTATGAAATGTCCACCGGCATGGACCGGCTCAACTTTCCCACCCTGCCCACCGAATTGCCTGAGGGCACCAACCAGCGGCGCTGGATTGAATTCAACAAAATCATCTGCGCAGCAGCAGATCCACAGGTAAACCGCCACACCATCGTCAGCGCGAAACATCTGGCAGAACAACTGGAAGCCCTGCGCGATGAAGCCAGCCTTCGGAAAAAGAAGCAACACACCTGGCGGCAGCGCGGTATCCGGGGTGGCATTGCACTGCTCATCCTGGGCATTCTGGCGGGGGGAACCGCCCTGCTCGTGCCGGATGATATGAATGTGCGCCTCCGCAACGCTGCCGATTCACTGCAGGGCAAGCAGCCCCAGCTTCCGGAAAAACCCGCCGAGCCCAAACCAGAAGCCCCGCCCCCTGTACAACCGCAACACGGCCAGTACTTCGTAGGCAGCGTGCCGGCAGGCGCTTCAATTTACACCGAAGACGGCATTTATCTGGATGAAACACCGTATGGCCCCATCACCGCCCAGGCTGGCAAACGCATCGCCTTCATCCTGAGGAAAGAGGGCTATGCCGACACTCACGCCAGCGGCATCGTGCCGCCAGGCAGTCTGCTTTCCCTTGGCGGAGAATTACTGCCCTACCGGCCGCCCCGCACCGGTGAAGAATGGACCGATGCCCAGGGCACACACTACCTCCCGGCAGGCGGCGTTCATGAAGCCACGGCGCCCGTTACCCCGGCTCAATTCAAGGAATTTCTGCAGGCCGAGCCCGTCAACGCTGCCAAATATCCCAGCGTAGAAAGCGGGGGCCAGCTTCACACCTCCCAGGAAGCCATCAGCGCTTTCACCCTCTGGCTCACACGCCAATGTGAAAAATCCGGCACCATCGGGCGCGACCACTCGCTCATTGCACGGCCGGAACCAGGCACCGAGGCCGGCCCCGACCTCTGCGGTTACCGTCTCTACACCGTACTGGTGCAGAAAACTCCGGTAAGCATCTACACCAACCCGGCCGGGGCCAGCGTATCGCTCAACGGCCTGCCGCTGGGCATCACCCCCATGCAGGGCATACGCATACCGCTAGCACCGTACTACCTGGAAATCCGCCTGCCGGGCTATTCCACCGTGCGCCGGAGCGGGTTATCGCCGTGCGACCTGGTGCTCAACCTGCGGCTGCAGCCCAACCATTCTGTCAATTTCGGTGCCGAATGGATCAACAGCCTCGGCATCAAGCTCCAGCCGCTCCAGCCCAACCTCCTGGTCTGCGCCACGGAAATACGCGTGGAAGACTACAGCAACTATTGCCGCCAGAGCGGGGCAGCAGAACCGCAGCCTACCAGCTTCGAACAAAACGGCCACCACCCGGTAGTCAACGTATCGCGCGAAGACGCCGAAGCCTTTGCCGCGTGGCTCACTGCGCAGGAACGCGCCAGCGGGCTCATCGAGGAAACGGATACCTACCGCCTGCCGACCGATGAAGAATGGAGCAACATGGTAGGTTGCAAAGACGCCCAGGGCGACTGTCCCTACGAGCGCCAGCGCCACCGCGCCACCAACGCCACCGAATACCCCTGGGGCCGCAAGTGGCCGCCTGCTGCCAACACCGGCAATTTTGCCGATGCCGGAGCCATCCCCTACCTCCGCGCCGATCACACCATTCCGAATTACACCGACGATTTCACCCACACCGCCCCGGTGGGGTCATTTGCGCCCAATGCCCTGGGGCTGCATGACCTCGCAGGCAATGTGCAGGAATGGGTGTGCGGGGAATACGGCGGCCCTGCCAACTTCCATTTCCGCAAATATGGCGTCACCCGCGGCAGCGACTACACATCCTTCCGCCCGGGGCAGCTCAGCTCCCACAGCCGCACCCCGCATCCGGCAGACACCCGCCGCCCCACCATCGGGTTCCGCCTGGTGCTGGAGCGCCAGCTGCAGCACCCCTGAGAGGGAATGCTGAATG
>JAFZGH010000078.1 GCA_017555465.1 Akkermansia sp.
CTCGAAATCATCGATGTACTCACCGCAGATGGCCACATCAACTGCCCGGGATGCCCGGAACTGCACGGCCTTGACCGCTTCGTGGCCCGCGAGAAATCCATCGAGCTCATAGAAGCCAAGGGACTACTTGAAAAGGTTGAGGACTACGAAAACAACGTAGGCATCTCACAGCGTTCCGATGTACCGATTGAACCGCGTCTGAGCATGCAGTGGTTCCTGAAGTACCCCTGCGTGAAGGAAGCCGCAGAAGCCGTTGCCAATGGCGACATCGTGTTCCGCCCTGCCCACTGGGCCAAGACCTATGCCCACTGGCTGGAGGGCATCCAGGACTGGTGCATTTCCCGCCAGCTGTGGTGGGGGCACCGCATCCCGGTGTGGTACAAGAAGGAAAAGGCAGCAGCCCTGCAGGAAGCCACCAAGCTCGACGTCGAAGATGCTGCCGCTGGTGATATCTACGTGGGCGTAGAGCCGCCCGCAGATCCGGAGAACTGGGTGCAGGATGAAGATGCGCTGGACACCTGGTTCAGCAGCTGGCTGTGGCCGTTCTCTACCATGGACCAGGATTGCCTGGCCAAGTTCTACCCCACCAGCGACCTGGTGACCGGGCCGGATATCATTTTCTTCTGGGTGGCCCGTATGATTATGGCCGGCTACCGCTTCGCAGACGGCAAGCCGTTCAGCAATGTATTCTTCACCTCCATTGTGCGTGACCTGCAGGGCCGCAAGATGAGCAAGAGCCTGGGCAACAGCCCCGACCCGCTTGACCTCATTGCCAAGTACGGCGCAGACGGCCTGCGCTTCGGCCTCATGCGTATCTCCCCGACCGGCACAGACGTGAAGTTCGACGAGAAACAGATTGAAGAAGGCAAGAACTTTGCTAACAAACTGTACAATGCAGCCCGTTTCCGCATGATGCAGGGAGCAGCCAGCACCGACCCTGCCCCCAGATTCACGGCTGTACATATCGACATTCTCGCCAAGCTCAAGGAGCTGCATGAAACCGTGGCCGAAGGTCTGGGCAAGTACGAGTTCAACACCTACACCCAGGCTCTCTACTCCTTCTTCTGGAATGAGTATTGCTCCCTCTTCCTGGAAGCTGTGAAGAACGACCTGCGTGAGGGCGACCCCGCCGTGAAGAACGCCACGCTCTTCACCATGGATACCGTGCTGCGCCACTACCTCGCCCTGCTCGCCCCCATCATGCCGCACATCGCAGAAGAACTCTGGGCCAGCCTCGGTTTCGCCAAGGACGGCCAGCCGCTGATGAGCACCGTACTGCCCAGCGCAGATTCTCTGCTCGCCGGGCTGGACAGCACCGCCATTTCCAAGGCCCGCGCCACCGCTACTGCGCTGTACGACACAGCAAACAAGGCCCGCAACCTGAAGGCTGAATACAATCTTGCCACAAACCGCAAGGTCAAGTTTGTGCTCAAGCCGGGCAGCGTGCCGGTGGACGAAGACCTGGCCTCCCGTCTCGCGCTTCTTGCAGGTGCTCAATCTGCTGAGCTGAACAGCGCGTACGAGGCACCCAAGGGCACTCCCACGGCCCTCACTCCGCTGGGTGAACTCTTCCTGCCTCTGGAGGGTCTGGTCGACGTGGATGCCGAGCGCACCCGCATTACCAAGGAGCTCGAAAAGATGACCAAGGAAATAGCCAAGAGCAAAGCCAAGCTTGGTAATGCCTCCTTCGTGGACCGTGCCCCGGCCGCCGTGGTAGAGCAGGAACGCGCCCGCCTGGCCGACTGGGAAGCCAAGACCGCACAGCTCGAAAGCATGTTGAGCGCGCTCAGTTAATCCTATCGGCACTAACGATTCATGGCAGACGAGGTGTTCCAGAACCTGACACCGCAGGAGATACAAGAACTCTCTCTTTGTGGAATTACGACTGAAGCCCAACTTCAGGCTGCAGGGGTCAGCGTTGTGTTAAGGGATCTGGCAAAAATCAAATTGCACTTCCCGGATAAACAACTCACGCTGACTCAATCGAAACTCGAATCCCTGTTCAGCGACGCAGACGCACCGCAGGACGTGACACAGAGCACATCTGCGCAAGATGTACTCCCTCATATCGAAAACGTGGGGCCGACCATCAGCTTTCATCGCACGAGCCGCACCGATATACAGAGTAATCAACAGCGAAGTTTGCAATCCTACCCGAATGCACATCATTCGGCAGTCCGGGCTTCTCATCCCTGGCTCATCCTGTCAGCAGCCCTGGCCACGCTTCTGCTCATCATTCCAGCGTGCTCGCTGGTTCTACTGCCAGCCATGATGATTACAGATAACCTGCCTGACATTCCCCTGCATATCCTGGCAATAGGCAGCATTGGCGTCCCCACGGTAATCTATATCCTTCTTGCCAGAATTGTGCAATGCCCCGTATGTCACGTTCACACATTCTCGTTCAAGGATTATGCGCGCAACCGTGCAGCACATCACATCCCCGTGCTCGGCTATAACATCGCCACGGCCCTCCATATCATTTTCACCTGGCACTATATGTGCCCTGGATGCGGTACGCCCATCAAACTAACGGGGCGTAAATCACGCAGACACCACCATTAAGCAGCCCCCCACCATGAACCGACTACTGCTTATCATCTTTTCCGGCTTATTCTGTCTGGCCGCTTCAGCCCAGCCCACACCCACGAACCACGTGGATATGACCAGTGCCATTCTGGACTTTCTCTCCCGCACAGAGCTGTGTCTCAATTCATGCAAAGATGAGGAATCCACCCAGGCTGCCCTTCCGGGGCTGGAACAGCTCAAGCAGGAATGCGCCCAACTGGTGGAAACTCAGCGCAATCTGCCGGAACCCACAATTCAGGACTACATGGCTGTGCAGAGCAAGATGGAAGCCTTCAACACCTTATGGAAGGCAATTCGTGCACACATCGAACGACTGGAACAAGAAAAGCTTCTCTCGCCGGAACTCCGCCAAATTCTGCACATTACCCCGGGCAACTAACACACTATCCAGGTTGTTTTGAAACTTTTTTCTTTCTTCAAAACACAAGATATTGTACCGCACCCACAAAAACACCACCACATTCACTCCATTCATCAAATCGCTTTGGAATGGCTGAAATTTTGGGCTTGCAAAAATTACGCAAAGCCGTAATATCATGTCTGAACAGCCATTTCAGACAATGAGCAAATCCCCCTTCTCTCCAACAGAAACTCAGAACGAGCAGGACATACAGAATCTGACTGATTTCGTTCTTTTCTCCCAGCGCAGCTGCATTCTGCGCCTCTCCCCGGAACTGACCAAAGGGAAGATTTCTTTCCCCCAGTTCTTTCTGCTCGCCTATCTTGCCGAAGAAGAATGCCTTTCCATGAGCAACATCGCCAAAATGATGGGGCATTCCACAGCCGCAGCAACCGGCATGATTGACAAGCTGCAGGAACTGGGGCATCTGAAACGCTATGCAGCCGCAGCAGATCGGCGCAAAATCATGGTACGCATCACCGACCAGGGGAGAGCCCTGGTGGCACAGATGCGCAGCAATATTGCCACCGACCTGGCGCAGATGATGAGCAGGGAAGATGCCAATACACCGGTTGGTAGCGCCCGCCGCATCATTTCACGCCGCACAGCATCCGCACGCAAGAACATGGCCTGATTTTCTCACCACTCCACCAGATATGAGCAACTATTCCCCTGATTACCTGCAAACGCTCAACAAATACCCCGAGAACTTTGCGCGTTTCATCACCCGCGTTCCGGGCATCCCCACCACAACAGACCGCGCAGCCGTCATTTCCGCCCTCACCCCGGCTCATGAAGCAGCGCTGCTCGACGGCGGCATTGAACCGAAAATGCTGCGCCGCGCCCAACAAGTGCATGGCAACAAGGTGGCATTGGTAGGAGATATCGGCTGCTCGTACCCCGTGGAAGGGGTGGACGGTCTGTTCTGCGGAGGCAAGGCAGACTGCTGTCTGGGCATCTACGTGGCAGACTGCGCCGCTATCTGGATTTACGACACCGTGACCCAGAGCCGCGCACTGGTGCATTCCGGCAAGGCCGGCACCCAGCAGAACATTGTGGGCGAAACCCTCAAGGCCATGTACAAAGTGCTGGGCGTTAATGCCAGTGATTGCGTCGCCGTCATCTCGCCCTGCATCCGCCCGCCGCACTATGAGGTGGACATTGTCACCATGATTAAACAGCAGCTTGAGGAAGCCGGCATCACCCCGGAAAACATCACCGACAGCGGACTTGATACCGCAGCTGACCTGGAAACCTTCTATTCCTACCGCGTGGAAAAAGGCAACACCGGCCGCATGCTGGCCCTCTTCGGCCGCAATCCCGGCTTCGATGCCGAATAACCCATGCCCATAACCAAACAAGGACTGCGCCGGGAGGCACTGCAGCGGCTCAGAACAGCCGCGCTGGCCGACCCGGCGCAGCTGCGTTCTGCCCAGCTACGGAAAAAACTAGCACCGCTGCTGCTTGAAAAGGCCCGGAGTGTAGTAGCCATATACGCACCGCTCCCCCACGAAATCAACCTGATTCCCCTGCTCCGGGAATATCCTCAGCATTGTTACGTATTCCCCCGCTGTCTGCCGGGCCGCCAGTTACAATTCTGCCATGTGCGCAACGCGGAAACTGACTTAATCCCCGGTGCCATGAATATCCCGGAACCGGCACCGCACACCGCCATTATCACCCCGGAGGAAATAGATATCCTCATTGTTCCCGGCGTGGCCTTCACCCGAAGCGGCGCCCGCCTGGGCTACGGCGGTGGGTATTACGACCGATTTATCCCGCAATGCACGCGCGCCCGCGTACTGGCTCTTGCCTTTGAAGAGCAACTGGTTCCGGATCTGCCGACTGAGCCGCATGATTTGCTCATTCAGGAGCTGATTACGCCGTTGACTTGAATTGGGCTTTCCATCCACGCGTATGTGTGTTAGCATACCCGCATGCCGAGTGTGTTGATTAAGACGTATGGATGCCAGATGAACGAACGCGATTCCGAACAGGTAGCGAGCATGTTCCTGGCCGGAGGCTATGAATTGACGAACGATGAATCCACCGCCGATATCATCCTGATTAACACCTGCTCCGTGCGAGAAAAAGCAGAGCTGAAAGCCCTCGGCAAAATGGGATTGCTCTGTGCCCGCCCCACCGCAAAACCCTGGGTAGTATACGGCTTCATGGGCTGCATGTGTCAGAGCCGCGCAGCCTCTCTCTTCCGAGATGTGCCGCGCCTTGACATTGTAACCGGCACACAGCAATACCACAATGTCTACAGGCTTTGCAACCGTCTGCTGCGCAGCCGTCTGGGGCAATCCTCATTCGAGCCCATCCGCCGCGGCGCCCACATCTGCGCCACCCAGCAGGAAGAAGGCTTCCAGAACGCCATCCGCGACCACCTGCCCCCGGCAGGCAACTGCACGGCGTTCGTCTCCATCATGCAGGGATGCGAAATGCGTTGTTCCTACTGCATTGTGCCGAGCACCCGCGGCTCCGAATGCAGCCGCCCCGCTGCCGATATTCTGCAGGAAGTACGCGAACTGGTAGACCGCGGCGTCAAGGAAGTCACCCTGCTGGGGCAGATTGTAAACCGATACGGCAAAGATGAACCCGTCATCAATGGCCGCGGCGCTTTCGTACGCCTTCTGGAGCAACTTAACGACATGGACGGACTGGAGCGAATCCGATTCACCAGCCCGCACCCCATCGGCTTCCGCCAGGATTTAGTAAATGCCTACACCTACCTGCCGAAACTCTGCAGCCACATTCACTTCCCCATGCAGAGCGGCAGCGACCGCATCCTGCAGCTCATGCGCCGGCCGTATAAGAATGAGAAATACCTCAAGCTCTGCGAAGCCATGCGCGAGGCACGCCCGGATCTCGCCATCACCACCGACATCATCGTGGGCTTCCCCGGCGAAACCCACGAGGACTACCTCGAAACAAAGGCAGCAGTGGAACGCATCCAGTTCGACAACGCCTTCGTATTCCAGTATTCCCCGCGCCGCGATACCGTGGCCGCTGCCATGGAAAACCAGATTTGCCTGCGCGTCAAGGAGGAACGAAACCACGACCTGCTCGAAACAGTCAACCGCATTGCCGTAGCGCGCAATCAAGCACTTGTCGGCACACAGCAGACTATTCTGGTGGAAGGCCCCAGCAAGAATAACCCGGAACGACTGCAGGGACGCACATCGCAGAACAAACCAGTAATCATCCCCGGCGGCACCGCCGAGGTAGGCACCCTCGTACCTGTACGCATCGCGGAATGCACTGGTTTCACACTTTACGGCGAAGTGGAATGAAATTCATTATAACAGTCTGTCTGTTCATCCTCCCACTACAAGCAGCAGATTTTCCGTGGAGCAATACTGCACCTGCCCAGGTGGAAGAGGCCTCACTGCATCCAGATACCGTTCTCGATGAAGTTCCCTGCGACTGGAGGCCCACTCTCACCCCGATTGTAGAACCGCTGGTAAAAGATTGCAGCACAGCGCGCGAAGCCGTACTCCACATTGCATCAAACCTGAGCCGGAGCACCGGAGTATACTACTCACCCGCACGCAGGAAGCATAACATGAATGCCATGGAAGCCCTGGCGGAAAAAAAGGTATCCTGCACCGGGCAAAGCATCCTGCTCGTGTGTGCCCTGCGCAGTGTGGGCATTCCAGCGCGCGCAGCCGGGGTCTGCACCTGGAACCATATTCGCGGCAATCATACCTGGGCCGAAGCGTGGTTCGAAGGCGGATGGCACATGATTGAGTTCAACGAACGCGATTTCAACACCCCATGGGTCATGGAAAACATCGGCATGCTCAATCCCCGCCTTTCCGTGCAGCGCATCAAAGCCGCCACACCTCAAGGTAAAAGCACATGGTCGCCGGAATTACCTGGCTCCACCAGCATACCAGCCGAAGATGTGACAGAACGATACTCCCAGCTGGCTCTGAACTGGTACCAGCAGAACGGACTTCCGGCCAACATTCAGCGACTGCTGGTAGATTCATTCCCCCGGCAGCACACGGTTCATACCATTGAACTCATCGATGCTGCGGGAAAAACTATCAGCTCAGCCAAGCTCCCCACCGTGGCAGATGACATGCGATACCTGGCGCGCCTTGCCCTGCCCAGAGAAGGAAAATTCTTCCTTCGCATCCAGGGAAAAGCAAATCAATTTCCCATCAGCCCGACGGAATCCGCCGTGCAGCTTCTACTGCTTCGCTAGGACTGGAACAGTTTGAGTTCCAGAGCCTTGGCCGCCGCCGCCATTTCTGCTTTGTGCTTACTCTGCCCCTCTGCACTACCAAGTTTCCGCCCATTCCAGACAACGCACGCACGGAAAGGCCCGGCCGGCTTATCCACAGAAACCAGTTCCACCATATACTTCGGGCCTTCGCCGTTGATAGCTTGAAGCTTTTCCAGCAATTCGCCCTTGTAGTTAATGGCAATAAGCGAATGCGCCTTATCCAGACTTTCAGCCATCAATTTCAGCGTCACCTTACGCGCCGCGTTATAATTGGAGTCCATCATGACAGCGCCTATCACGCTTTCAAACGTATTGGCCAGCACCGATACTGCCTCGCGGCCACCACTGGACTCCAGCTGCGGACTCAGCGTTAACTGAAGCCCCCAGCCCAGCTTGCGACACAATTCAGCCAGGTGGGCGCGGCTCACAATGGCAGAGCGCATCTTGGTCAACTCACCTTCATCGGCCTTCGGATAGCGGGAAAAGAGCTCCCGGCTCACCACGAGCTCCAGCACAGCGTCTCCCAGAAATTCCAACCGCTCATAATTCAGATTCGTGCTGCGTTTCTGGTCACTGCTCGGGTGGGTCAGCGCCTGCTTCATCCATGTCTCATCCGTAAACACATAGTCCAGACTTTTTTCTACAGCAGCTCTATCCATGCGCCGCATTCTACCACAGCTTCCCCGCTTTGGCTAGAGAAATACGTTTCATACATACCCCTTGTATCCTGTAGGGATTAGAATATCATGCAATCAGTTTAACATTTAGCTTGCATAATCGGCAGTGTGTGTTACAATCCGCGCGCGGGGCGCTTCAACCCCGGGTTGTACAAGATGAATAAAACACTTCATATTGTAGCAACTTTAGTTGCTTATGTCATGCTCGCCGTGGCTCCGGCATGGAGCGCGGAATCCTCTGCCGAAACTTCGCAGCAGACCTCCAAGCCCATTGCTTGTTTTGAAGACTTGCGCGGACGCGTTCTTGCCGTTCCTTCCTCCACCGTGCAGGATATATATGTGGAAGAACATTACCCGGATATCCGCCTCGACCGCTTTGATACCGAGGCCGATATGATGCTTTCCCTGCAACAGGAGAAATGCGATGGCGCCATCATGGACGATGTCATCTGCTACGCCCTGGTGCGCAAGACCGAGGGTGTCACCATCCTGCCGGACAGCCCCGTCCCCCCCTGCCAGATGGGCGTGGTATTCGGCAAGCACAACGCCGAGCTCTGCAAGCAGTTCAACGCCTTTATCGCCCAGCTTAAAGCCAGTGGTGAGCTCCAGCAGATCATGGATCGCTGGATCAAGCATTTCGACACAGCCGAAATGCCGAACCTTCCCCTGCCCACCAAGGGCGAACCCATCCGCGTGGCCATGGAGCCCTGCACCGAACCCATCGTCTTCATCAAGAATGAGAAGATTGCCGGCTTTGACGCCGAACTGGTGCAGCGATTCTCCGTTTACATCAACCGCCCGGTAGAAATCGTGGAAATGGAGTACGATTCACTCATCGCCTCCACCACCACGGGCAAGGCAGACATGGCCGCCTCCGGCATTCTCATCACCGAGGAACGCGCGGAAAGTGTTCTTTTCTCGGACCCCTATTACGACAGCCATTCCCGCGTGGCCGTGCTCACCAAAAACGCAGACGCCTCCATCATCAGCGGCAATGAAGGTACTCAGTCGCTGGGCATCTGGGGCAGCATCAAGCGCAGCTTCATGCGCAACATCATCGAAGAACGCCGCTACATGCTCCTCTGGGACGGCCTGAAGGTCACCGTCTACATTTCCTTCTTCTCCGCGCTGCTCGGCACGATTCTGGGAGCTTTCATCTGCTACCTGCGTATGAGCAGCTGCAAAATCTGCAGCACTTTCGCCCGCGTCTACATCGATATCATGCGCGGCACACCCGTTCTGGTGCTTCTCATGATGATGTGCTACGTTGCCTTCACCCAGTTCGACAACACCCCGGTGGCTATCATTACCTTTGCCATGAACTTCGCCGCCTACGTGAGCGAAATGTTCCGCACCAGCATCAGCAGCATTGATAAGGGACAGACCGAAGCCGGCATTGCCCTGGGATTCTCCCCGGTGCGCACCTTCTACCACATCGTGCTGCCGCAGGCTGTGCGCCGAGTGCTGCCGGTGTACAAGGGTGAGCTCATCTCCCTCATCAAGAACACTTCCATCGTAGGTTACGTAGCCGTGGCAGACCTCACGCGCGCTTCGTACATCATCCGCGGTCGCACATTCGACCCCTTCTTCCCGCTTCTCATGGTGGCGCTCATGTATTTCCTGATTGCATGGCTCTTCACCTACATCCTTGACCGCATCGGCAACAAAGTCTGCTGATTTTTCTGAACGCTCATACCACTTTAGAAAAGATGATTCAAATCAAACACCTTCAGAAGAGCTTCGGCAAAATTGAAGTTCTCACCGATGTGAACCTGAACATCAAATGCGGTGAGGTCATCTCCATCATCGGTCCTTCCGGCACCGGCAAGAGCACCTTCCTGCGCTGCCTCAACCTGCTGGAGCAACCCACCGGCGGCAGCATCATCATCGACGGTGAGGAAGTGCTCAATGGCAAGGTGAACACATCGAAACTGCGCCAGAAAATGGGCATGGTGTTCCAGTCTTTCAACCTGTTCAACCACCTTTCCGTGCTGGACAACGTGTGCATCGGCCCCGTGAAACTGAAAGGCAAAAGCCGCAAGGAAGCCGAAGCCAAGGCCATGGAGCTGCTCAAACTCGTGGGCATGGCAGAAAAGGCCCATGCCATGCCGGATGAGCTCAGCGGCGGTCAGAAGCAGCGCGCCGCCATCGCCCGCAGCCTTTCTATGGAGCCGGAAATCATCCTTTTCGATGAACCCACCTCTGCGCTCGACCCCACCATGGTCAGCGAGGTACTTTCCGTTATCCGCGCCCTTGCCCGCCAGGGCATGACCATGGCCATCGTCACCCACGAAATGAGTTTTGCCCGCGACGTGAGCACCCGCGTGGTATACATGGACAAAGGCATCATTTACGAAGAAGGCACCCCGGAGGAAATCTTCGAGCACCCCAAACGCGAGCGCACGCGCGTATTCGTGAACCGCATCCGCGACTTCCACTTCGCCTTCCACAGCCCGGACTACGACCGCTTCCTGCTCAAGTCCGAATGGCAGGCCTATTGCAACAAGTATTTCCTCACCCGCGAAAGTATGCGCAAGGCACAGCTCATCGGCAACGTGCTCTTCCGCAACCTGCCGCTGGACAAAGGAACGCTGGATTTCTACTTCCGTTACTCTGAGCAGACCCGCGAGATGAGCATGGAAGTGCTGCTGCCCTTCGGCACGGATGAAGTAGACCTGGAAAGCAGCCAGATTATCCGCGAGCTCTGCTCCTCCGTTGAATCCAACATTGAGGACGACCGCGTGAAATACAAGCTCAAACTGCGCCACAAAAATCGCTGATTGAGCTAACGTGACTCCTACACATTGCGCTGAATAGCCTGATTTATCGGAGTGGGGAGACTTCAGTCCCCTCCGTAGAAAACCCTTAATCAAAAAAGCAGCTCTGGAGCAACTGCTCCAGTGAAGCCGCCAGCAGTCCCGCGCCGAGATTTCTCAGCGCGGGACTCGCCCAATTCCCTTAACGCGAGCAAATCAGTTGGAAAAACACAGCAGAATCGGCTTGCCAAGCAGGCTGTTCTCATGTATAATGCGCGCGCATCCAAGCGATGATTCAAGCTATGTCCGGCAATCTCACTTACAAGCAGTCCGGCGTCGACACTATTGAGGCGCAGTCTTTTGTTTCTGATATCAGTGCACACGTGAAGCGCACGCAGAAAAA
>JAFZGH010000079.1 GCA_017555465.1 Akkermansia sp.
AATCAAAGCTAAGCATCAACGTAAAACGCCGCATTCTGTCACCCGTTCCACGGGTTCCTGTTAATTTTTTTGAGGAAGCAGGCGCTGCGCGTGCTAACGCACGCTTGCACCTGCCTAACATCTGTCGCCCACTACCGTGGGCTACGAATTCCGCTCGCTATGCTCGCCGGTAAAGTCAATTTGTCGCATTAACCAGTGGGAACAGAGATTCACCGGCGGCGGGAAATTGCCCACACGCCCGCGGCAATCAGCGCTACGGCAGCAACCTTCTGCCAGGTGAGCACATCCACCCCCAGCATAATGCCCGCCGCCGCCGCAATGACGGGCTGAATATAGTTATACGCCGTGACCGTGGGCGGCTCCAGATACCGCTGCCCCACAATCATGAGCAGATAACTGACAAATGAGCCGAAGAACACCACATACAGCGTGCCGAGAATCTCCGGCATCCCCAGCCGGTGCCAGGGCAGCACGCTGAGCCCCGGCATCCAGAACGGAGCAGTCAGCACAGCCGATATCAGGAACAACCAGCGCATGAGGACCAGCGGGTGGTATTTCTGAATCACACCGCTGAAGAACACGAAGTAAAAGGAAACCGAAAACTGGGAAAAAAGGCAGATAGCATCCCCGAGCGGATTACCTGCGCGCCCGCCCTGCACCTGCGAGCCCAGAATCAGAATCAACGCCCCGGTGGCAGCAATAGCCAGGCCGGCAACCCGCCGCAAAGTCACCGCAGCATGCAGAAAAACAGCCGAAAGCACAAAAGTGAACACCGGGGTGCTGGTGGTGATCACGCAGGCATTGGTGGGCGAAGTGTACTGCACCCCCAGTACATAACAGAACTGGTTGATTCCCATGCCGCAAAGAGACATGATGACGAGGTGTTTCCAATCCCCGCGCTCAATGCGCTGCCGCGGTACCGCCAGCGATGCCAGCCAGAACAGCGCCGCTGCCCCGCACAGGCGGAAGCACGCCATGCTCACGCCGGAGACAAGCCCGCCCGCCATGGCCCATTTGCACAGCGGGCTCATGAGGCCAAAGCACACGAACGCCCCCAGCGTAATCAAATGCGCACGCCCCTGGGAAATACTTGCCGCCATCAGCCTCTGCCCGCTCTTGTACAAAGACGCCTTTTACTGCTTCAGCAGGATAAAGGAGCCCTTCTGGATTTCCTTGCCCAGAAGCGCGGCAGAAGGCGTGGGTTCTACGCGATATGTGCCCTTGTACTCGCCATCCTTCATTTTACCGGTCCACGTGATATTGACAAATGTTTCCGTGTCTCCCTCGGAACGAATCGTCACATCTTTTCCATTCACGTACCCAACCAGTTTTCCACTGCCGTACAAATCATCCTGCAGCATCAGAACGCCCTCCAGCTTATCACCCTCCTGCTTGATGCTCATCTTGAGACCGGACTTGCTGCCACCAATCGTATCATTGCAGCACTCGCCCAGCCACACGCCTTCCATGGAATCGGAACAGGAGGCAAGAACCCCAGCCGCAGCCACCACACAAATTGATTTGAAAAGAGAGTTCATAGTAAGTACGCCCTCCATTCTACACCCATAGCATTGAATAGCAAGAAAAAGTTGCCGCACCCGGCCCCATATGACGTACCACGAAAAAAACCGGGAGGCTCCAGAGAACCTCCCGGCTTTTATAAAGGCTTTGCGAAACCTCAGCTATTAGATGCTGTCACCCAGCTTCTTCATAGCCTCAGCGGCGCGGTTGGAGTAACCCCATTCGTTGTCGTACCAGCCGCAAACCTTCACCATGTTGCCGCCCACCACATAGGTGAAGCCAGCGTCGAAGATGCAGGAGTGGGGGTTGGAAACGATGTCCTGGAGAACGAGGTCCTCTTCGGAGTACTCGAGGATGCCCTTAAGCGGCCCCTCGGCAGCTTCCTTCATGGCGGCATTCACTTCCTCCACGGTCACGTCGCTCTTCAGCACGGCCACGAAGTCGGTCAGAGAACCGGTCGGGGTGGGTACGCGGAAGGAAGCACCGTTAAGCAGGCCCTTGAGCTGGGGAATCACCTCACCGATAGCCTTGGCAGCGCCAGTGGTGGTGGGGATGATGTTGATAGCGGCAGCGCGCATACGACGGGGGTCGCTGTGCGGCAGGTCAAGGATGCGCTGGTCGTTGGTGTAGGAGTGGATGGTGCTCATCATGCCCTTCTCAATGCCCCACTTGTCGTTGAGAACCTTCACCATGGGGGAAAGGCAGTTGGTGGTGCAGGAAGCGTTGGACACGATGTTGTGCTTGGCAGCATCGTACTCGTCGTCGTTGATGCCGATGCAGAAAGTCAGGTCGGGGTTCTTGGCGGGAGCGGAGATAAGAACCTTCTTGGCGCCAGCCTTGATGTGGCCCTCAGCCTTCTCACGAGCGGTGAAGAGACCAGTGGATTCAAGAACCACGTCAACACCGAGCTCAGCCCAGGGAAGCTGATCCGGACCCAGCATACCGCCAACAATCTTGATGGGGTGGCCGTTCACAATCAGGTTGTCACCATCAACCTCGATGGTGCCCTTGAACTTGCCCTGCGTGGAGTCATACTTAAGCAGGTGAGCAGTGGTAGCGATGGGGGTAAGGTCGTGAATAGCAACAACCTTCTCGAGCTCGGCCTGGGACATGGCGCGAAGCACATTGCGACCAATGCGACCGAAACCGTTAATAGCGTATTTAGCCATAGTTGTATTTTATATGGTTTTTTTAAGTTCAGACCCGCCGGCCACCAGGCCTGGCAAGGCAAGAGTAAGTATATCGGCTCAACGCCGCGGAGTCAACACAAATTTCCTCCTTCCTACCAAAAAAAGAATACATTAAAAGGGCTGGCAAATCATGTCAGACTTCACCACTTGACACAGGACGCACAGTGTGGCATTATCTGTGGCGTTCAACGGCCCCGTCGTTCAATGGATAGGACGAAGGTTTCCGGTACCTTTGATGTGGGTTCGATTCCCGCCGGGGCTACTGCTGCCAGAAAAAGTCGCAAAAACCCGCCGATACAGGCGGGTTTTTGTGTTTCCGCCCATACGCACGCAATAAATAACACCCGACAAAGCCATTTTACCTTGACGCCAGAGACTCCATTGCCTAAAATGGTCGGGTCATGAAAGCATTGGCAATTCTCTTTCGCATCATCTTCAGCGCCATCGTCCTGCTTGCTCTCTCCGTCTATCTGCAAGTCTCTCCCACCATCACACTCGGACAGTTCTGTGATGCTCTGACGCCGGAAGCCCTCGGCAGCATACTCGGAGGCGTAAACACCGTCACTGTTTCTCTGGCCATCATCGTGCTGCTTGGTATATTTTCCTGCACGCGCATACTTGAAGCCATCTGGAATGTGCTTTTCTGCGCCTCCATTCTCATCCTGCTGGCAGGCGGACTCTACACCGTGTTCGGCGCCTCCGTTGCCCTGCCCAATGCCATTTTCCACAACGAAGCAATCAACCAGTTATGCCAGGTTCTGCCTGACTACCAGGTACTCATAGCCCTTGTTTCCTTCATCTTCGTTGCCGGCTGGCTCTGCGCCCCGGCCAGTGTGAGAATTGCCATCACCTCTGTCATCAGCTACGGTCTCTGGTATGGCGTCACAGAGTTATTTTCCTACATTGTCTACCTTTGGGCAGGCAGCTCCAACCCGGCTCTGCCTGAAGCCCTGAACATGATTCAAAGCACACCGTGGGTGATTGCCGCTGTGCCGGCCGCATTCTTCCTGATATACGCCCTGCTCATGGCCTTCTTCGAAACATTCATCAGTCATACCACTCTCTCGAAGCATGAAAGCACCATGCCTAACCAAAAGGATGAAGAAAAGCCTGCTGAACAGCCAAAAGCCAAAGTAAAGCCTGCCGCACAGCCTAAGACCCAGGAAAAGGCCGAAGAAAAGACAGCAGAACAGCCCGAGACCAAGGAGAAGGCTGAAGAAAAGCCTGCCGAACAGACCGAGGCCAAGGAAAAAGTTGAAGAAAAACCAGCCGAACAGACCGAGGCCAAGGAAAAGGCTGAAGAAAAACCAGCCGAACAGACCGAGGCCAAGGAAAAGGCTGAAGAAAAGCCTGCCGAACAGACCGAGGCCAAGGAAAAGGCTGAAGAAAAGCCTGCCGAACAGGCCGAGGCCAAGGAAAAGGCTGAAGAAAAGCCTGCCGAACAGACCGAGGCCAAGGAAAAAGTTGAAGAAAAGCCTGCCGAACAGACCGAGGCCAAGGAAAAGGCTGAAGAAAAGCCTGCCGAACAGACCGAGGCTGCGAAATAATCAGAAATCAAAAGAGGAAATTCCCCCATGAAAGATTACGCCAATCCATTTCTTCTACTGGTCATCATAGCCCTACTCTCCTGGAAAGTGAGCACGGGCATAGACACGCCGGATTCCGTCGAAATATGGCTACTGACGCTCTGTGTAACAGGCTTCATTGTAAACGGCTTATTGAGCATAGCCAGAGCCATGGCCGGCCGCAAGGCACTCATGTCTGTTGTATGGAGCACCGTCTTTCTCATTTTCTGCAGTTGCGCATGGGTATGCCTGCGCCAGGAAAAGGATTTAAGGGAAGAAATTGCAGCATACAATGAGCTCAACCACCGATGGCAAACCGAAGGGGTGAACCCTTACTCCCTGGTCGATAAGGATGGCCGTTCCCTGTTGGAACTGGCCGCTATACTGGGAAAGAAAATGGCCGTACGAGGACTGCTTGCCCAGCCGGAAGCAGCCCAGGCCGGCGATGTCATCCTGCGCGCAGCCATCAGCGCAGCAGAAAACGGGCGTCATGAACTGCTCCCCATTCTCACCCAGCAAAACGGGGGGTACGATTTCAACCGTATCTCCAGCGCCAACGGCAGCACTGCACTGATTACTGCAGTACTCAACAACAGGCAGAAATGCGTTGAAATCCTGTTGAAGCTGAACGCGTCGCCCGACCTGTGTGATGAAAATGGCATATCGCCGATTATGCATGCCGTTATCGATGACAACCGCGGCATAGCCAGACTTCTGATCAAATATGGCGCAGACCCCACCGTCAAAGACTATACCGGACGCAACGCATTCAGCTGCTCGCGCTCCGAAGCCATGGACGAAGTCCTGAATTCCGCGCTCTGATGAACCGGCTTCAGCCCTCTTCGTAATCCTGAATCAGCTCCACAAACGCGCGCAGACCATGCGTGCGCAGCCACGGGCCCACGCCTTTAAGCCGTTCTGCGGCTTCCATGGTAGTGGGCTTCACCGTAGCCAGAGCCCGCAGGGCTTCATTGTGCATGATACGGTAAGCGGGCATGCGGTACTCCTCTGCCAGGTCGCGGCGCAATTCTGCCAGGTGCTCGTAGAGCTCCTTATCCATGCGACCCAGCCCCATACTCTGCAGAAGTTCCTTTGTCCTTTCCGTGCGAGGCTTCTTCTGCGTCCCCTCACTCCACACCCGGCGTGATATGCACGGCACCGCACGGCTCTGCATCACATCCTCGCCCTTGGGAGTAAGAGTAATCAGCGGCATATCACCGCCCGTGCTCTGCAGCAGGCCACCCTCCAGCATCGCGCGGAAAAGTGCTTTCATTCTGGAATCAGAAAGATGCTTGAGCAACCCATATGTGGAAAGCCCGGTCAGATACTGATGCATCGATGCATTCTTTGCCCCACGCAGCATATCCATTACCTTGCCCCGCCCGTAAATCGCAATCCATTCTCCGGCAGGGCCGCGTTTTGAGGCACGAGCCACCCCTGCCAGCGCCTTGCGCACCGTCAGCAGGTCATCACCGCTCAGCTCCTCGCGCTCATCG
>JAFZGH010000080.1 GCA_017555465.1 Akkermansia sp.
ATAAATTTCCGCTCGCTTTGCTCGCCGATAAATTACAATTTACGTTGCCTTTCTAATAAAGCCGACGCGTAACTTCGGTTCTTTAATCACGTTAGCATGTTTTGACGAACATATCCACCAGCAAATCTGAAACAGGCCCAACTCCTGCCATAACAAGCCCAAATGTCTTGCAGGATGCCGCCCAGTGTGCGATACTTGCCCCATGCAGCACGAGGTTCATGTATGTTCTAATGGGTTCACCGCAGTAGTGGCACCGCAAAAGGCATTTCCGCTGGTTTCCATGCAGGTGTGGATTCAGACCGGTTCCATGCACGAAGGCGAGCACCTGGGCGCAGGCCTTTCGCACCTGCTGGAGCACATGGTATTCAAAGGAACTAGCGAATTCTCCGCACGCCAGCTAAATGAACGAGTACCGGAACTGGGCGGCATGTGGAATGCCTACACCAGCACCGACCGCACCGTCTTCTACATTGACGGCCCGGCGGCCCATTGGCGCGAATTCCTGCATCTGCTCGCCCAGCTCACACTGCACCCGGCTTTTCCCCGCGAGGAATGGGAACGCGAACGCGATGTCATCCGCCGCGAAATGGGCATGTACAACGATGACCCGCAGGACACTGCCTACCACACCCTCATCCGCACTCTATACAAGGTAGCCCCACGCCGCCAGCCGGTTATCGGCACGCGCGATGCCTTTGACGCCCTGAGCTACGAGGATATGGTCAACTACCACCACGCCCGCTATGTGCCGGGTAACATGTTCCTCTGCGTAGCGGGAGATGTGGAAGCCAGCGAGCTCTTTGCCGCCGTGAATGAAGAATTCGGCGCAGCGGCCGCCACCCCGCCCAAGCCGGTAGTGCCGGTAGCAGAGCCCCGCCAGTGGGGGCCGCGCACCCACCGCTGCGAATTTGCCCAGCCCACCAGCACCCTCATGCTTGCATGGCGTATTCCCAACTCAAACCATGCCGATTCCGCAGCCATTTCCCTGCTGGGCTCGATTCTGGGCGATGGCCGCTCGGCCTGGCTCTACAAGCGTTTCCACGATGACCTGGCCCTCGCACACGATGTTTCCATCATGCCCGTACCCGACCGCACGGGCGAAGGCGCGCTGGTGCTGGAGTTCGATGTAGACCGCGACAAGCGCAACACCCTGCGCAATGCCGTGCTGGAGTTCATGGCCACGCTGCCGCAGGCCGATTTTGATGAAGCGCGCTGCCGCTCCCGCCGCATGATGCTCACCGGGCGGCTGCGTGGGCTTTCCACCGTGCAGGGCGTGGCCAATGTGCTGGGCATGTCGTGGCATCTGAGCCGCAACCCGAACAGCATGGAGGAATGGGACGCCGCGCTCTCCCAGGTCACCAACGAGGACATCGCACGCGTAGCAGCCACATACTTCACCCCCGACCGCCTGGTGGAGGTAAGCGTAGACCCCACCGGCAGCAATGCCGCAGAGGAAGCAGACACCGCCAGCGCCGACAATAACGCCCCGGAAACCCACACCCTGCCCAACGGGCTGCGCATCGTCACCCGGGTAGATAAACGCGTACCCATGGTCTATGCCGAAATTGTATTCGGCGCAGGCAGCCAGACCGAAACCGCCGCCAACGCCGGCATCAATTCCCTGCTGGCCGAATGCCTGCTCAAAGGCACCACCACCCGCAGCGCCGCCCAGCTGGCCAACGAGGTGGAAAACCTGGGTGGTGCCATCTCCAGCGCCGCAGGGAACAATACTTTCAATCTCACCATCCGGGGGCTGGCAGAAGATATGCCCACCCTGCTGGAGCTGCTGGCCGATGCCGCGCTGCACCCCACCCTGCCGGCAGAGGTGGTGGAAACAGAGAAAAATGCCATGGTGGCCGATATCATGGACGCTGAGGAAGACCCCGCAGCCCTTGCATTCCGCCGCCTGCGCCGCCTCTGCTTCGGCAATGTATCATACGGTAACCACCGCGACGGCACCGTGGAAAGCGTGCAGAGTCTCACCCGTGACGCACTGGTGGCGCAGCACGCCCGCCTGGTATGTGCGCAGAACGCCGTGCTGGCCGTAGCGGGCGATATCGACCCAGCCGCCGTGGTGTCCGCGGCTGAAAAACTCTTTGCAGGCTTACCTGCCGGTCTCCCCGCCGAACGAACCGCCACTCCCACCCAGATGCCCGCAGATGCCGTTGAAACACTGGATAAGGAACAGGCGGTGATTGCCCTGGCTGTGCCTGCATCCAACGCACTTTCCGACACCGCCCCGGCCCAATTGCTCTTCGAGGAATGGTGCCGGGATATGGCAGGCCCGCTTTTTGACGAAATACGGGAAAAACGAGGCCTTGCCTACTACGCCGCAGCAGCCTCCCTACTGGGTGTAGATGCCGGTTGCCTGTATTTCTACCTGGGCACCGCCCCGGAACAAGCCGCCGAAGCCCGCGCCGTACTGGAACAGACGCTCAACCGTCTGGCGCAGGAAGGCATGCCCGCCGATGCCCTCGAACGCGCCCGCTCCACCGCGCTCACCGCCCGTGTGCTGGCTCTGCAAAGCTGCGGCAAGCGCTGCAGCGGAATGGCTGTGAATACCCTGCTGGGGCTGGGGGCGGATTACGACGACCGCGTGCCGGACATGCTCCGCGCCGTCACTGCGGAGAGCATGAACCACTTCCTCGCGACCGTTCTCTCCCCCGCTGCCACCCGCACCTGGATTACCGTGCAGCCGGAATAATCGTTAGAGGCATCGCGCATAACTTTCCTTGTAATAAAGTCATAGAGCGGGCATACTGCATGTATGCCCGCTCTTCACATGATTACCTTCCGCTGCAAGAACGACCTGTTCGAACGGCTCGAACACTTTGCCCGGCAGCGGCAGCTGGACCGCACCTCCGTGCTCAAACTGGCGCTGCATTACTACCTGAACTGTCTTAGCTGCCGGATTTCCAATCAACGGAACTAAGACCTCGGAACAACCCACCGGCAGCCCCCAGCCAGGCACCACCACTCCGCAGGCGTGCCTGGCTGGCCTGCATCTGCAAATCAAGCGCATCGTAATGCCCCTGGGTGCGGATTGTGTTGGCCTCCTGCAGCGCGGCATTGGTACGGTTGTTGATATCATCCTCCAGACGGGTGGCCAGGTCGAGTGTTCGCACGGTATCTGTACCAGAGGAAGAGATATTTGAAGCTGCGGCATCCGTTCGCGCAGCCGCCAGTTGCATACGCGCATTACGCTGCTCACGGCGCTGATTCTCCATGGCAGTCCGGGTGATGGCGCCTGCCTGGTTTTCGGCGATGCGGCGGCGTTCTGCGGCGGCAGCATTCATGGCCTGCGCCTGTTTGCGCTCGGCAGCAGCTTCTACGGCTTTGCCCGCCACAGTAGCGGCGGTGCTCACAAGTGAAAATACGGCTGGAAATCCCATACAGGGCGTTGTACCACCATATACTGGTGCTGCCCAGCAAATTAAAGAACCCAGCACCGGATTCCGCGCAGAATCAATTACCCACCCGCTGGCGCTCATGCACCTTCACCGGCACTGGCAGCGGCTTGGCCAGGCCATCCACCACCGACCGGCACTCGTGCGGACTCAACCCGGTAATCACAAAAGAACAGCCCAGCGCAGCATGCACCACCGGCGCACTCACCAGCTTTCCATTCAGCATAATGGCCAGCCGGGCTGCGCCGTGCTCCATCCCGCGGGTCAGACGGTTCAGGATATCGCCCCCACGCATGGTGAGTTCCACCTCCACGCACCCCGGGCGCGTCACATCAACAGCAGCACGCTCCACCTCCATTTCCGTGACCAGCAAATCTTCCTCCGCCAGCGTCTCCGGACGCTGTACAACCAGATATTCATACCGACTGGAACCATCTTCTGCCGAAATAACGGGATATTCCACCAACATGCAGCCAGCAGTACTGAAACCCGGCGGCAGCCCAGGCAGTTCCGGTTTCATGCCGCCTGGGGCCTTTCCTTCCTCGTACTTCACCATGGCGGTCTCGTACTCAATCAGCGCATCCTGCACACGGCGGTCATTCACCAGGTGCTCACTGCGCGGATGCACGGGCAACAACTGCAGGCAGGTACGCTCGTTGAACACTGTCTCCAGCTCATCCAGCGTATCAGTATAGTCCTCCATCGTGCGCATGAGACCACCCTCCACCCGCAGCATGAAGTCACGGCCATCGCGCTGCACCCGCACCCCGCGCAGCCCCACCAGTTCGCAGCGGTGCACCATGGCTGCAAGCATGCGCTCTTCCTCCCGGGCAGTCAATTCGTGCTCACAAAGCGGTTCCACCCGCATCTCCCGGTCCGGAAGCTCCATCTCTGCCGTGGCCGCTCCGGGCAGATTCACGCCCGTGAACGGTGCCAGTGTATTCAGAATCCCCAGGAGCAGCGTAAGCAGCGACATAGAGGCATTTTAGCATCCGCCCACCTGATTGCAAGCGAATTCCCCTTTTTTAGCTCTCAAAATGACGCCATGCGGACTTGACGCCGCGCCAAAAACTGGCAGAATGGTGCGGTTCACCTATACGTATCATGTTCCAGTTCCTGCAGAGCATCATTCACACCCCGGCGTTCTACTTTATCGTAGGCATTCTGCTCATCGTCCTGTTTTTCTGGTATCTGGCCGCAGAAGAGGATAAAGTAAAGCGCAATGCCGGCACATTCTTCATCATCGGTCTGTGCTCATTCTCCCTGCTGTCGCTGTTCCTCAACGGCATGCACTATGGTATCGATATCCGCGGCGGCGTAGAGCTCACCCTGGAGGTGCAGCCCAAGCTCAACGACCAGGGCGAAATGACCCCGCCCAGCCCGGAGGACATGCAGCAGGCCTGCGATATCCTCAATGAACGCCTGAACGCCACCGGTACGAGCGAAGTGCAGATCCTGCACTCCGGCAACAAGATTCTCATTCAGATTCCCCAGCAGGACAGCGACCCGGAGAAGAACGCCGAAAAGCTGGATGCCATGGTCAAGATGCTCACCAAGATGGCCAAGCTGGAACTTCTGGCCGTGTACCCGGAATCCGAGCGCGTAATTGCCGATGCCGAGACATACGAACTCATTGCCGCCTACGAGCAGCGCCTGGAGGCCTACAACGCTGAGGTGGCCGCAGGCAACACCAAGGCCCGCAAGCCCGCCCTGCCCCGCATCCCCGGCAAATTCGGCCTGAATGACTACATGATTCTGCCCTATCCCCACATCAACGAGGAAACCGGCCTGCCCGAGGTGGACAAGCACGGCCGCGCCATCGTGGAATACATGGTGCTGCAGAAGCCCTACGCCGCCATGCAGAAGGACATGTACATCACCGGCAAGGAAGTTTCCCGCGCCCAGCCGGACTATGTGCGCAAGGGTTATGTGGACGTAGTGCTCAACCGCACCGGTGCCGACCGCATGGGCCGCCTCACCGGCAGCATGCAGATTGGCCGCGACCGCCTGGCCGTGGTGCTCAACAACCAGATCAAGTGCGCCCCGGTGGTGCAGGCTGTACTGCATAAGGATTTCAACATCAGCGGCCTGAACGGCAAGGGCGAACCCGAGGACATCTCCAAGGCTCTGGCCAATCCGCTTTCCAGCGACCTGAAGGTGGAAGGCCGCAAGGACGTATCCGCCCAGCTGGGCCAGAGCGCCCTGGAACAGAGCGGCATCGCCGGTGCGGTGGGTCTGCTCGGCATCTTTGCCTTCTGCTACTGGTACTACCGCAGCGCCGGCATGGTAGCCATGGTGGGCCTCACCTTCAACGCCATTGCCCTGCTGGGGCTCATGAGCCTCTTCGGCTTCGTGCTCACCCTGCCGGGTATTGCCGGTATCGTGCTGACCATGGGTGTGGCCGTGGACGCCAACGTGCTCATTTACGAACGCATGCGAGAGGAACGCCGCTCCGGCCGTCCCTTCCTGGTATGCCTGCGCCAGGCCTACGAAAAAGCCTTC
>JAFZGH010000081.1 GCA_017555465.1 Akkermansia sp.
CAGGCACTGGTGAACTCCGATGAACGCGTTTTCAACCCGCTGTTCATTTACGGCAACTCCGGTATGGGCAAGACCCACCTGCTGCACGCCATTGGCAATGCGCTGCGCGCCCGCCGCGAGAATGTACAGGTGCTCTATGTCACCAGCGAGCAGTTCACCAATGCGTACATCGAAGCTATCCGCAAGCGTGGTGATGCCCTTGAGGTATTCCGCAGGAAATACCGCAAGGTAGACGTGCTGCTCATCGATGACGTGCAGTTCATGGCTCGCGCAGATAAAACACAGGAGGAGTTCTTCCACACCTTCAATGCCCTCTTTGAATCCGGCAAGCAGATTGTGCTCTCTGCTGACTGCCCCGCCAGCCAGATTACCAACATGGATGACCGCCTCAAGACCCGTTTCTCCCAGGGCATGACGGTGGAGCTCACCGCCCCCTGCTATGAGATGCGCATGGCCATTCTCCGCCAGAAGATGCTCAAGTGGAAGCAGAATCTCCTCAGCGATGAAGTGGTGCAGTTCCTTGCCCGCAACATCACCCAGTCTGTGCGCGCTCTGGAGGGTGCACTCATCCGCACCAGCACCATTGCTTCGTTCAGCAACGCCTGCCCCAGTATCGCCTTCCTGCGCGAGAACCTGGCCGACCTCATGAACAAGCGCTCTGCCTCCGGTGGTATCTCCATTTCAGATATCCAGCAGCGTGTCGCCAATGAATTCGGTCTGCGTGTGGATGATATCAATGGCCGCCGCCGCACTGCCGCCATTGCCCACCCGCGCCAGATTGCCATGTTCCTGGCTCGCCAGCATACCGCCTGCTCCCTTCAGGACATCGGTGAAGCTTTTGGAGGCCGCGACCACGGCACGGTGCTGCATGCCATGCGCACCATTGAGGAAAAACTCCGCGTTGATTCCTCCCTGCGCGAAGTCATTACCCGCGTAACAGAGGCCCTGGCTTAATCATCATCTTCCGTTCCGTACATGTTTCAACGCGCCCGTGCTCCGGGCGCGTTTTTTTTACGCCACCTTTTTCCTATCGGAAAAGTATCTTTTGTCCTTGACGCATTCTGCATGTTTATATAATATATAGACACGCCTATGATGAGAATATCCACCAAGGGTCGCTATGCCCTGCGAATCATGTTAGACCTGGCACAGAATGATGACCAGGGCCCCGTGGCTTTGCGCGAAATTTCCGAACGCCAGAATATCACCCCCAAGTACATGGAAAGCATCATGTCCATGCTGCTGCGCGATAACCTGGTGCAGAGCCTGCGCGGAAAAGCCGGTGGCTACCAGCTCACCCGCAAGCCAGAGGAATATCCTCTTTATGAAATCCTCAACTGCGCAGAAGGAGGCCTCGCGCCTGTACACTGCCTGTCCATGGAAGAAAATGAATGTCCTATCCGCAAGACCTGCCTGACCATCCCCGTCTGGGAAGGTCTGCACCAGGTCATCAAGGATTATCTGAGCGGAATCACCCTCAAAACACTTATAGAACAAGGAGCAAACTGTGTATAAGAACCATATACTCCACCCCCTCATGTCAGCCGCCATTATTTCAACAATGGCGGTTCCTGCTGTTATGGCCATTGAACTCAATGCCGCTGATTACGGAGTCTGCCCTGGCGAAAAGGACTGCGGCGCAGCCATGCTCAAACTGCTTGATGCCGCACGCGAGACAAAGGCAAGCGCCATCAATCTGGAACCGGGTGAATACCACTTCCACCAGGCAAGTGCGCGCGACATGCAGTTATATATATCGAACCACGACCAGCAGCCGAAGCACGCCGTAGCCCTGCCGCTCACGCGCATGCAATCGCTGGACATCAACGGCAATGGTGCGCGTCTTATCTTTCATGGGCTCATGCTGCCCATCGTCATTCAGGATAGCCGGAACATCACCATTAACGACCTGAGCATCGACTACGCTGAGCCGTTCTCCTCAGAAGGCCGCATCGTTGATATCACCAACGGCAAGACAACACTGGAAATGAGCCCGGCCAGCCGCTACACCGTCGAGAACGGCAAATTCCTGCTCACCAACAACGGGCGCAAGGACGCACTGCATTGCGTCCTCGCCTTTGAAGCCGACGGCCGTATGGTACCCACCGGCAAATCCGGCGACATGGCCTGGTACGCCGCCGCAGAGCAACTGCCTGGCAACCGAGTCCGCTTTGCCGAGGATGCCACCCACAAGGGGCTTTCGGTGGGGCAGACGCTCGTCATGCGCACCTACTACCGCCCGCATCCCGGCATGCTGCTCTATAGGGCGAAGCGTACCACGCTGAACAACGTTGTCTTCCATGACAGCCAGGGAATGGCACTCATTGCCCAGCGCAGTGAAGACATCACCATCCGCGGGGGTGGCTGCATCCGCGCAGCCGGGCGCATGCACACCACTGCTGCAGACGCCACCCACTTCTCCAACTGCAAAGGGCACATCAGCGTGAAAGGCGCTACTTATGAAGCCATGATGGACGACGCCATCAATGTGCACGCCACCTGCCTCGGCATTCAGAAGGTAGAATCACCGCGCACCTTCATTGCCCGCTATATGCACGGCCAGGCCTATGGTTTTGAGGTCATGGCGCCAGGTGAGCAGTTGCAATTCATTCACGGTCCGACCTTGGAGCTCAATCCGCAGCTCTGCAAAGTCGAGAAAGTTGAATTCATCAATGCGCGAGAAGTGCGCGTCACGCTGGAGGAAAACCTGCCCGTCGGCATCGGTGCCGGGGATGCTGTTGAAAATGCAGACTGGCATCCCAGTGTTGATTTCATCGGCAACACCGTGCGCCACAACCGCGCCCGCGGGGCTCTCTTCACCACCCCTCGCCCGGTGCGTGTCACAGATAATCTCTTTGACCACTCCCATGGCTCCGCCATTCTGCTGGCTGGTGATGCGCAGGGCTGGTATGAAAGCGGCGCCTGCCGGGATGTCATCATCCGCAACAATACGTTCCGCCACGCACTCACCGGGCTGTACCAGTTCACCGATGCGGTCATTGCCATCTGCCCGGAAGTGCGCCACCCAGCTAAACAGCGTACGTCCTACCACAGCGGAGTAATCATCAAGGATAACCACTTCATCACCCATCGTGCGCCCCTGCTCTCCACCATCTCCGCAGAGAACATCGAGTTCACAGACAACAAGGTGGAATACCATGATATTTACCCGCAGATTGGCAATGGCTCGCCCTACCTCATCAAGCAGCGCAGTCACGGTCTGAACCTCCAATCTGTCAAATAACGGAGCTTCTGCATCACGTTTATCCTTCAGCCCATGCCTCCACACAGGCATGGGCTGAATAGCTTTTTTGCAACTGACACCATCTGGCGTCGGTTTGGGCTTGAAAATTCCGGCGATTGGGTGTATAAGGCGCGCATGTCTACGCACGTACGCACACGCTTTGCACCGTCGCCCACCGGATACCTGCACATCGGTGGCGCCCGTACCGCTCTGTTCAATTACCTTTTCACCCGCAAGATGGGTGGCACTTTTGTGCTGCGCATTGAAGATACCGACCAGGAACGCCACGTGGAAGATGCCATGAAGGCCATCTTCACCGGCATGAGCTGGCTGGGGCTGGATTGGGACGAAGGCGAAGGCAAGGGTGGCGAGTTCGCCCCGTACTTCCAGAGCCAGCGCAAGGACATTTACGACCGCTACTTCCAGAAGCTCGTGGATATGGGCCGCGTGTATGAATGCCCCGCCCCCAACAAGCGCGATAAGAATGGCGATGAAATTCCCGGCACGAGCGAAGGCACGGTGTGGCGTTTCCGCTTCAAGCGCGAGGGAGTCATGACGCTGCACGATATGGTGTGCGGCGATATCTCCGTGGACTATAACAACGTGGATATCAACCCGGACATGGTGGTGAAGCGCACCGATGGCTCGTACATCTTCCACCTGGTGAACGTGGTGGACGATATCGAGATGCAAATCACCCACGTCATCCGCGGTGAAGACCACATCATGAACACCTTCAAGCACCTGCAGCTCTTTGACGCCTTCGGCGTGGAGCCGCCGGTGTATGCCCACATCCCGCTGATTCAGAACCCGGACGGTTCCAAGATGAGCAAGCGCGACATAGGCGCCCAGCTCGGCAACTATCCGGAGGAAGGTTTCCTGCCCGATGCAGTGGTGAACTTCATTGCCCTGCTCGGCTGGAGTCCCAAGAGCGATGACGAGGTATTCACCAAGGACGAGCTCATCAACCTCTTCTCGCTGGAGAACGTAAACCGCGCCGCCGCCAAATTCGATATCACCAAGTGCAAGTGGATGAACCAGCAGCACATCATGCGACTGGAGCCGCAGAAGTTCGTGGAGCTGGCGCTTCCGTTCTGCACCAAGGCAGGGCTGGAGGACACCCCCCAGCTGCGCGAGGTGCTTCCCGCTGTGCAGACCAAGGTGCAGCTTCTCAGTGAGAC
>JAFZGH010000082.1 GCA_017555465.1 Akkermansia sp.
ACTG
This sequence comes from Akkermansia sp., assembly GCA_017555465.1. GTDB lineage: Bacteria > Verrucomicrobiota > Verrucomicrobiia > Verrucomicrobiales > Akkermansiaceae > Akkermansia. Next base: position 5 of record JAFZGH010000082.1, read on the forward strand.
CAAATGCCTGTTTCTGATTACCTCGTGACCATTGGTCTGGAAGTTCACTGCCAGATTAAGACGGAAACCAAAATGTTCTGCTCCTGCAAGGCCGGGTTCGGCTATGAACCGAACACTAACGTGTGCCCGACCTGTCTTGGCATGCCCGGTGCGCTGCCTGTGCTGAACAAGTATGCCATCGAGCGCACCATCCTGACGGGCATGATGCTGGGCTGCACCACTCCGCCTGTTTCCAAGTGGGACCGCAAGAATTATTTCTATGCCGATATGCCCAAGAACTACCAGACCAGCCAGCTGGACCTGCCGCTCTGCATTGGCGGTGAAGTGCCTCTGTATGCCTGGGCATACCCGGCTGATTGCAAGGTGAAGGCAGACGGCCCGGTGGTGCGTACAGTGAAGCTCGACCATATTCACCTGGAGGAGGACGCTGCCAAGCTTACCCATTACAATGGCTATTCAGTGGTGGACTACAACCGCGGCGGTACTCCGCTCATGGAGATTGTCTCTGCGCCTGACCTGACCAGTCCGGAGGAAACCTACGCCTACCTCAAGAGCCTGCAGCAGATGATGATTTGCGCCGGTATCTCTGATGCCGATATGGAGAAGGGGCAGATGCGCTGCGATGTGAACGTATCCCTGCGTCCCAAGGGCCAGAAGGAGCTGGGCGCCAAGATTGAGATGAAGAACATCAACTCCATGTCTGCTGCCCGCCGTGCGCTCATTTACGAGATCCACCGCCAGGCCGAGGAGCTGGATATGGGCATTGCCCAGGTGCAGTCCACCCGCCGCTGGGATGATACCCTGGGTGAGAGTATCGTGATGCGCACCAAGGAAAATGCCCACGATTACCGCTACCATACCTGCCCGGATCTGATTCCGGTGCAGACCGCCCCGCTGGTGGAAAAGGTGCGCGATATGCTGCCCGAGCTGCCGGATGCACTGCATGCCCGCCTGCAGAGCAGCTATGGCCTGCCTGTGGCCGATGCCAATACCCTGGTGGGTGATTTCAAGCTCTGCCGCTACTTCGAGGAGGCTGCCCAGGGCAGCAAGGCCCCGCGCAAGGTGGCCAACTGGGTTATCAACAACCTCACATCGGTGCTGGCCGAGAAGGAGCTCAGCATCGAGACTTGTCCGCTTGAGCCCAAGGCATTGGCCGGGCTGGTGGATATCATTGAGGATGGCCTCGTTTCTAACAACCAGGCCCGCGAGGTGCTGGAGAAGATGTGGGATTCCGGCATGAGCGCTGCTGATGCCGCTGCAGCCATGGGCTTCAAGAAGACCGACACCAATGCGCTGGATGCCGTGGTGGCTCAGGTGCTGGAGGAGAATCCGGATATGGTGGAAATAGTGAAGGGGGGCAATATGAAGCTCATCAACGCCCTTACCGGCAAGGTGATGAAGGTGAGCAACCCGAAGCCCAACCCGAAGATGGTCACGGAAATCATCCTGGCCAAGCTGGGGCTGTAAGAAGCAGTCAGCCTTTGACGAAGCGTGCCGCTTGTGCTACACTGGCGGTGCGCTTTTATGTTTCTTTTATTCGACTGCAACAACTTTTTTGCCAGCTGCGAGCAGGTGTTCCGTCCGGATTGGCGGAATCGCCCGCTGGTGGTGCTGTCGAATAATGACGGCTGCGTGGTTTCGCGCAGCCGTGAAGCCAAGGCTGCCGGTATTGCCATGGGCGAGCCCTACTTCAAATGCAAGGATAAACTGCAGCGCATCAATGGGGTCGTCTGTTCCGCGAATTTTTCGCTGTACAGCGATTTGTCGGATCGCTTCATATCGATTCTGGAGGAGGAATTGCCAGAGGTGCAGCAATACAGCATTGATGAGGCTTTTGCCGTGGTGTTGCCCGGAGTGGATTGGGTGAGGATTGCCCGCGAGCTGCGCCGTAAGATTTACCGCTGGGTGGGGATTACGGTGAGTGTGGGGCTTGCCCCCACTCGCACGCTTTGCAAGCTGGCTAATGAAACGGCCAAGCAGCACCGCGAATACCGGGGCGTGCTGCCGCTGATGAGCCCGGCAGACTGGGAACCCTTGCTGCAGCGCACCCCGGTAGGTGATATCTGGGGTGTGGGCCGTAAATTGCTGCCGCGCATGCATGCTCTTGGAATCCGCACTGCCGCCGGGCTGGCGGCGGCTGATAAGGCATGGCTGCGCAAGCAATTCGGCGTGCATGGCGAGCGCATGGCACTGGAGCTGAACGGCATTCCCTGTATTGATGAAGAGCCCGCAGCCCCGCGTACGCAGATTATGGTGTCGCGCTCACTGAAGGATGCGGTGCCGGAGCTGCCGCGCCTGCGTGAAATCCTGTGTCTTTTTGTGGAAAAGGCAGGGCGCATCCTGCGGCAGGAGGAGATGATGGCTTCGGAGGTGCACGTAGTGTTGCGCACTTCCCGATATGAGTCTGATTCCTCGCAGCTGTATGCCAACAGTGCAGGCGTTTCCCTGGGCGGGCATACTGATGATAACCGCGAGTTCACCGCCGCCGCCACCCGCTTGCTGGAGCAGATCTACCGCCCGGGATTCCCGTATCGCAAAATCGGTGTCCTGCTCACCGGCCTGCTGCCGAGGGAAAGTGTGCAGCCTACTTTTGAGCGCCCCCAGGCTGCGCCCAATGAATTGATGCGGGTGCTGGATAAGCTGCAGCGCGCAGGACACAACATTCATTTTGCCAATCGCGCCTCCACGTTGCCGTGGAAGCGCGAGTTCACATCCCCCAGCTATACGACCAGCTGGGATGATTTACCGGAGGTGCGGTGATTATTCTTCGTCCTCTTCCTTAGGAAGATTCTGATTCAGGAAATCGAGCATGTAGTCCGGAGTGAGCAATTCGCTGGTCACCACGGGTTCCTTGCCGGGCACATAGAGGGCATTCACAGGCACGGAACTGCGGTTCAGCTTGCGCATCTCGGCGTCAATCTTTTCATTCGGCGCGGTCTTGTCTGCGCGCATCAGCACCACATTGGCGGCATCCATGGCGGCGTACACTTCATCGGTGTAGGCCACTTTCTTGTTGGCCTGGCAGGTGGCGCACCATTTGGCGGTGAAGTCCACATAGACCGGGCAATCGTTCTCCAGAGCCTCCTGCATGGCGGCGGGAGACCATTCCACCCACTCCAGCTTGTGCTCAGACGGTGAGTAGGGGCGGGCGCCCCAGAAACCGGCAGCTGCCAGCACCAGCGCCACAATGAAACCGATGACACGGGTGGAAAGCGGGCGGAAGGGCAGGCACCAGCGGCCATAGACCCAGAAGGCGGCGCAGAAGACCACCAGGGACATGTTCACCCACATGGTGTCATTGCTCTCGCTGGCGGGCCAGAAGGCGAGGTAGACATACAGCATCCACGCGGCGGCGGCAAAGAGCAGGAAGGAAAGCCCCTGCTTGAGCGATTCCATCCATTCGCCCGGCTGCGGCAGTTTCTGCACCAGTGCCGGGAAGAGGCCGAGCACGATATAGGGGAAGGAAAGACCCAGGGCCATGAAGGTGAGGGCGGCGGTCATCCACACGCCGGGCAGGGCCATGGCGGCGGGCATGGCCGCACCGAGGAACGGGGCGCTGCAGGGGGTGGCCACCACGGTGACGAAGAAGCCCTGGAAGAAGGAACCGAGAAGGCCGTCCTTGTTCTGTACGCTCTGGCCGGCGCCTGTAATGCCAGCGCCGATTTCAAATACGCCGTACATGCTCAGGCCCAGCACCAGCAGGAGCAGGAGAATGGC
>JAFZGH010000083.1 GCA_017555465.1 Akkermansia sp.
ATATTGCGCACCACACTCCACTCCGGCTTCCGGTTTGCCCACATGTGCACCAGGTTGCGGCGGTAACGCGGGTACACCACCATAAGCACCACCAGAGCCGCCGCCATCAGATAATGCACAAGTGCCGTAGTCAGACCGCAACCTGCACCACCCATGGCAGGTATGCACCCCCAGCCGAACACGAATATATAATTAAGCGGAATGTTCAGCAAAAGGCCCAAAAGAGAAATCAGCATAGCCGGACGCGTGTGGCCATACCCCTCAAAATGCCCCTGCAGGGCACGCATCATCACGCTTGCCGGCACCGCCAGCACCAGGTAATATAGATACTCCTGCGCCACCCGAACCATGACTGCATCATCTGAAACAAGTTCAAACACATGCACACCCGCCAGAAGCGCCACCACTTCTACCAACATCAATACAAACGAAAGCAATTTGGCATTATTAAGCAACAGCCCCACCTTACCCTCGCACCCTGCCCCGCGCAGGCGGGAAATCATTGGGCCAACAATCGTGAGTACCGCCCCGACTGCAACCATTATCGGCACCGTCACAGATGTCCCCAGCGCCACGCCAGCCAGCTGCTCAGGCCCTGCCTTGCCGGCCACGATGGTATCAACCACACCCATCCCCATATTCAGCAAATTCGCCATATAGAGCGGAATCATCAGCACCAGCAGGCGCTTCAACTCACTGTAGTCAATCAACCTTTTGAACAGAGCAGTCATAATTCTAAGCTAAAAAAACGCTTCCACCATTCAGTGGAAGCGTTTCACATCTGGAACGGGATTCGAACCCGTGTTGCGCGCGTGAAAGGCGCGAGTCCTAGGCCTCTAGACGATCCAGACTTTTTATTTTTGCACTGATTAGCACCAGCGCAGGGGCAATTTAACACATTCCACGCCCCATTGCAAGCAAAATATGAAGATTTTTTTATTTTTTTGTTTTTAGAAAAAATAATCGCCCCGCTCCGGGAATCGGAGCGGGGCAAAATTACCATTGAACCAGGTCAGATCAGGGGTTCACCAGACCGTCATCCGGGAAGAGGCCGGGGACGGAGGTGTTAGCACCAGCCGTGGTCGTACCAGTATCACGCTTGCGCATCGGCTTGCCGAAGGGATCAATCACGTCAGCCGTGACGAACACCATCAGATTCTTGCGGATGTGGGATTCTGCATTGCTGCGGAACAGACGACCAATCAGGGGCAGGTCACCGAATACGGGCACCTTGTCTTCCACCTTCTGCACTTCATCCTGAATCATACCACCGATGGCGATGGTGTGACCATCGTACACGCAGGGGTTGGAGTTGATGTAGCGGCGGCTGAAGATGGGCATATCGATGCGGTTATCCGTCAGCGTAATGTGCTCAATCGTCGTTTCGTTAGCGATACCAGCAGTAATCGGAGAACCGTAGTTCACGAAACCTTCGAAGTCCACAACGCGGATTTCAAAGCGCTTGAAGCGAACGATATCGCCGTCACCTTCCTTCAGCGGCTCAATCTGGAAGCGAAGCATCACACCCACTTCTTCCACACCCCAGCTGGAGGGGTTGGCAGGAGCTGCGACGGGCATGCTGCCAGTGTAACCGTTGTTGTTAATATTATTATTGTTGTTGTTACCCGTGCTCTCAATCTGCGGCTCGTCGTACTCGGTGGGGTACACGAAGCGACGAATCACTTCAATCTTGGCGCAACCGGTTTCATCGTTCTGGTCAGAAGCCAGCTGGTCAGGAGCCGGAGCGTAGTCCATGGGCTCATCACCGCTGATAACCAGGCTCGGTGCAGACATCACATCCACGCCCTTCTTCTGGGAAAGACCGCGCATGATCATCTGATAAGAACCGCTGTTGTAAATACCGGAGAGAGACATCACACCAGGTGCTACAGAAGATGTAGCGGAAGCACCAGCGGAACCAGAGGTAATCAGATTCTGCAATGCACCGGAGGTAATAGCACCAGAGCCGGAACGCAGACCGCCAGTCATCAGACCGTTGGTAATCGTATCATTCATGCTGGTTCTGCCAGCGCTGGTGTTGGAAATCGGCCACTGCACGTTACCAGCGTTGTTCGCAAAGGCGCTGCCACCGGAGGTAACAAAGTCAGAGAACTGGCGGTTAGGCAGAGAATTAGAACCATTCACACCACCCAGATAAGTCTTACCAGAATCGCTGATGGAGAACGGATTGATTACCCAGTCGAAAGAAAGCTCTTCTTCGTTGGTCTGGGAGATTTCCACAAACTTGGCGCTCACCTTCACCATCTTGGGCATATCCTGACGGAACTTGTTGATGGCTTCTTCAACCGTATCAAGTTCATCATCGGTGTTGGTCACCGTCAGCACGCCGGTAACAGGCGAATACTTGGCGGTGGCACCCTGCGGGAAGTTCACACCCATGTCGATAAGGGAAGCCTTGGCGTCAATCTTCTTGGTGCGACGGGAGCTGCCGGAAGAGAAGTCGTTATCTTCCTCTTCTTCATCTTCACCAGCTACTGCACCCTGGAAGAAGGAGGGACGTACCGTCCACTGGCGACGGGTCATGCGATGATTGCCTGCACCCTTCTGATATACCACAACGGCATTTTCTTCCACGCGATACTCGCACCCGGCCTGGGCGCACATGCGGGCAAGGAGGTCAGCAGCAGTTACATTGTACAGCTTAAGGCTGGAAATCACAGCAGGGGGCGGAGGCGTGTACACAGCGGCAGGAGCTGCAGCTTCAGTCTCCTCTTCTTCCTCCTCCTCGTCTTCCTCGTCTTCCTCGTCTTCGCTATCGCTGCTGGCAGCAGCCGGAGCAGGTACAGGAGCAGGCGCCTGAGCCTTTTCGAAGATGAAGTTCATGGGCATACCGCTCTTGCTTGCCTCAGCGCGGAGGATATCCAGAGCGTCTTCCATGGGAACACCTTCCCATTCCACCTTGTCGAGCTTCAGCGTGACGAGGTTGTCACGATTGCGAAGCACACCCTCAGAGGTAGCCACAGTCTCAGCAGCACCCAGCTCGATAGTGGGCAGATTCTGGGGAAGCTGTTCCTCCCAGAGAGCATCCACCTCAGCCAGAGCCTTGGCACGGAAAGAGTCGTGAGCGACCTTGTAATAGTTAGCGCGACGCTTGCTGATGCTTTCCTGACCACGGCGGGCGGCTGCATTGTACGGGTCAATCTTAATTACGCGATTAAACTCGTCATAAGCGGCATCATAGTTACCCAGGTCAAGGTAGTTGTAAGCCAGCGTAAGAAGGCGGTTCACTTCCTCCACGTTCTTGACGTGCTCAGGAGTCAGGGCGGGGTTATTGCGCACCGGGTCTCGCATGAGGGAAAGCTCATGGCGGGCACGCTTGTTGTTCGGATCACGTTCCAGAACATCAAGCAGAAGCTGCTCAGCTTCATCATAGCGGCCAATGCGGGAATACTCAATCGCCACGGCGATGGAGGCATCACCAATGCTCTTCACAAGGAATTCCTGCAGCTTCTGGGTGGCAGGAGCCTTGGGAAGGACCTTCCAGGCGGCTTCATACTTCTCAAGGGACTGCACGTATTCCTTCTGGGAATAGGCGGTGCGGCCCTGCTGAAGCAGCTCCAGAGCCTCGGAAGTCTTAGCCTTGCGGCGTGCAGCTTCACGAGCATTAATGCTATCCTGAGAGTCACCAGAATATACAGCGGTGGGGCCCACCTGACTGGTGCCGGCAGCGGACGAAGTGGTGATATAACCTGCAGTGCTGGCCTGTGCGAAGGGGCAGGAAACAGCAATGGCAGCGAGAACCATCGTGCGCTTTGAGTTAATGAGAGGTGTGTGGTTCATGGTAATGTCCTATTTATGGCAGAATTCTATTCAAATGTAAAGTCTACAATTTAATTTTTGTTTATTTAAGGGATTTTTTTCTTTATTTTTTGGAAGAATTGTCTTTTGAGGCAGCCTTGGGCACATTAATGGGGCTCTCTGCACCATCAAGGAGGATGTTAACAGAACCGGAAGCATCCACCGATTCCAGCGTAGCACGAAGCTCCGAACCATCGGACTTACCACCAGGAATAAGGAATGAACCGTAAAGCTGCGTGCGGATGTTCCCTTCGGGCTTACCGCAAGCGGAACCGGCTGTCACGCGCAGGAAAACAGTGGTATCGCTGATGCGACGTCCCTTTTCGTTGGGCGCTCCCATATCCTTATGTCCGGCAGGAGTCTTGCCAGCGCGGATAACGAATTCCTTTTCAGAGGAAGCCGTTTCGTTATCGCGCACCACGATGACATTCTCCTTGTTCATATTGCCGCCGTAGTCGGGGTATTCCTTCGTATCAAAACGCACGAGCGTGAAGCGACCGGACTTATCATCCTTGCTCAGGCCGAAGCTTTCACCCGGCTTAATCGTTACCTTGTGCACAGGGAGCACATCTGCAGGCTTGGAATAGATACGGATATTGACAGAAGTCGGCTTCTGGGAAATATCTCCGAACATGTTATCCGTCGTAATGACGGCACGTGCCACGCTCACCTTGGTAACTTCAAGCTTGGGATTACTGCCGGCAGGTTGCACCAGGTCGGGGTAACTTGTGGCAGCAGAGGGGCATGTGCGAGCAGCAAATTCCTCTTCGTTCGTGAAGCCGTCTACGTCACTATCAAGAATACGACCATCCGAACGGCCAAGCGCATCTGCTATATTATTGGAAATAAACCAGGTATTCGGAATGTCGCCATGAATACTGGGAGCAGCCGGGTCATAGATATCAACGACGGTCACCTCTTTGGCATCGTCGCGGGTAATCTGCCACAGTTCAGTGGAAAAGAACAGCGGAGCCAGACGCGGCTGACCATTGACTACAGCTCCGGCAGGTGCCGTATCTGCGATGGTATAGTCGCGCTTAAGCGTTTCTTTCACCTTATCTGCACGAGCCGTGAGAGCACCATCGCCCTTGGCAGCAGAGATATTGGTTTCAGGCTCAGACACAGCGCCGGAGTACAGAGTGTAACCGCCCCATGCAGCAGAAGCCACACCAAGCACCACACCAGTAATGATAGCCTTGAGTCCGGGATTAGATTGTTCAGCCATAGTTTTGATTAAAAATGTTGGAGATTACTTGGTCTTACCAGGCGTGAAGTAGAGCACCTGCATCGTCATGTAAACACGCACCTTTTCATCAGGAGCACCAGTCTTGCGCACAGCCATTGTGCGGTAGCCGCCGACGGATTCCGCAGAGGCGGTCTCCCCAAGGTCAGAACCTTCAGCCGCCACTTCCGCCGGTGCGACATAGGCATCCATGCCGGGCAGAGAATCATTACCCTGCACAGAAATACCGGTAATCGTAAGGAAGAAATCCTTATCAGCAACAATCGAGTTAATCACCTTAGGCAGCGTACCACGAGCCGCCTCAAAACTGACTTCGAAACTCAGGGGGAAGTAGGGAGCAGGCTTGCGACTGTTGGGCTTGAGAGACTCTGCAGCCTCAGCCGGAAGAGCCGCGCAATACACCTTCTCCAGTGAAGGGGCGCCAGAACCCAGTACCGTCTCAGCAACGCGGGTCACCGCCTTGAGCTGGAAGCTGCGGAAGGGCACATCATCAGCCACAGGCGCCGCATTCTTGAAAGAAGCAAGCCCGAGGTCAGCAGCAGCGCCGCTCACCTGCGCTCCCTGAGAAGCGGCCAGTTCCTTGACTTTGTTTATGGATTCACGCAGTTCGTTCTGGAAATCCTGAGCAGAAATTTTCTTACCGTCACCCCAGCAGAAGGAGGCGTAACGATTCAGCTCAGCCTGAAGGTCCTTATTGACAGAAGACACCTTGGAGTATGCCTCCTTGATTTCCGCAAGATTACGCTTGGTGGGCACCAGGTCCTGGTTGGCATAACCATCAAAACGCACATTGATAGCCTCAATAGCTTCTTTATTGGCAGCATGCTTCTGGCTTTCACTGAAGCCGTAGTACATCACGCCACCGAAAGCAAGCGCAAACACGGCGCCAAGCGCTACTACTCTCTTATTTTCACTGATATTCATTACAAGTATGCAAAATTAAGGGTTCATATCACTTTTTGGCGCCACTCTGCTCCGGAATGGCAATGGGGTTCTTGAGCGGCATTACCATCATGAATTTTTCCACATATTCAGGCAGCTTACCCTTCGCGGCCTTGCTGTCGATAAACTGGAAGTAATGGTTCAGATTGCTCTGCACTTTGCTATGTTCGTAAGCAAACAGAGAATCCGCGCTGCGCTCATCGAAGTTCTGAGCCACCAGGCTGTAAAGAGCATCGCGCTGAGCCAGGCTGTCGCTCTTAGGCGTCTTAATAGTGAAACCGCTCACATAAATAGCGGTCACCATCGGGTCTTTCTTACCCTTCCGGCCTGTCACTTCATCAGGAGCTGCGTTCATGGCCGAATCACTGGCGTTGGAACGCGCACGCTTCATATCAATCAGGCGGGTTCCCTTCACGTCGGTAGATTCAGTAAGCGCATGAGCCTCCACGTCGTAATTGATGAGAGGAGCAAATTCATTGAACCAGAACTTGATGGAGGCACCCTTGCGGCTGAGCTGCTGCAGAACCTCTGCATACGCAGAGCGCATAGCGTACAGGCTCTCGAACTTGGCAATCTGAGCCATCTCACGCTCGTATTTATCCTTCACGCTGCTGATCTGATTGTCGATATGAGCAACCGCAGCATCCACGCGGGCTGCATCAGCCAGCACCTTGGAAGACTGCGCAGCTGCCTGGCTGGCGGCATATGCATAGAACCCGGCACCGCAGAGAGCCACCGCACCAGCAATGGCCACTTTGGGCAACAGCTTCTTTTCAGCACGATCCCTGCCCACACTGGTGGGCACCAGGTCGATATTGAATTCCCCTGTACCGGAACCGGTAATAGCGGCACCCACAATCGGACCAAGGCAGATAGCATCCTGCTCCAGCTCTGCCTCATCCACCTTGGGACCGACAGAAAGCACCTCTACCGGGTTAAGATACTCCACCGGGATATTCAGGGCAGCCTGCAGGAACTCCAGAGCAAAGGGCAGACGAGCACCACCGCCGCAAATATAGGCCTTAACAGGCGGATTGCCCTTGTACTGGGCGCGGTAATGATTAATGGTACGCTGCACTTCGGAGCTCAGGCGTCCCATGGCGGTACGAATGGTAGTGGCAAGAGCGGCATCCTGCTCCGACATGGCTTCAGTGTAACCATTACCAAGAGAAACAACGCCGTCCTCAATCTTGAGCTGTTCTGCCTCTCGGAAGCTCAGGTTGAATTCGCGGGCAATGCTATTGGTGATAAACGCACCGGCAGCCGTAACCGAACGGGTAAAGAAGCGGTTTTCTTCCACAAAAACGATATCGGTCGTCTTGGCACCGATATCCAGAAGCATGACAGGTTCATCCTCCTCATAATTGGCGCGGAAGGCATTATACAGGGAAGTAATGGCGCAGTCCACGCTCTTGGTGCGGAGAGAGCTGCCCTCCACCTGGGAGTTCAGGTTATCCAGCACATCCTTCTTGATAGCAACAAGAAGCACCTCACGTTCTCCTTCTTCCCGGTCTGCCAGTTCCTGGTATGAGTATATGATGTCCTCAATCGGGAAAGGAATGTGCTGCTGAGCCTCATAGCCCACCTGCTCCGCAATATCATCCATATCAATTGCGGGAAGCTTGATAAAGCGCATAAACACCTGCTGGCCGGATACCACATTGCGCACCTCACTGCCGCGCACTTTGAGTTCCTGCACCATCTCAGCGATGGCATTGCCAACATAATCCATGCGCATCCCCTCTTCCACCGGATCCAGCAGAATATCTCTGCGGGCATAGCGCGAAAGAGCGAATCCGCGCCCGGCCGGGGTAAAGACACCCATTGTAACGCTCTGCGAGCCGATTTCAAGGGCTACTGTTGTCTTATATTCAGCCATATGTAGTCAGTTATCTGTTAGAAATTCATCTTACCCGGCAAGTACGCTTACTTACGGCGCTTCTTGCTCTTCTTCTTGGAGTCCGCCTGGGCTTCATCCGTATCTGCACCAGAGGCATCGGTTGTGCTAGCAGAATCCGTGGCGGCGGAGGGCACATAACCAGGGGTAGAAGGAGCAGCAGACTTGTATGATTCTGCAGCGCTGCCATACATCGGAGATGTCGGCGGGAACGACGGAGCATAGAACGGGGCAAACGGAGTTTCAGAAATAGCACTCAGCTTGGCACCTATACCCGCCTTATCTTCGCGAGTCCACCACTTAGCCTTCAGGCGGTTCTTAAGCTTCTTGTTCACCAGCACATCCTGCTGGGTATCCGGCTTCATGCAGCTGGAATCCTTGAACGTAAACTCCACAGCAACAGCAGCCAGCTTATCCTTCAAATCAACCTTTTCCACTTTATTGGAATCATCTGCGCAGATTCGGGCTGCATCAGAGGGAGAAATGAACACAGCAGCCTGCACATTCTTGTTTTCGCTGCGGTCAGACTTCGGAGAAAGGGGGATATTCACATACGTAATCTCCTTATCCAGCATAATCAGCTTATCTCCATCCTTACCGACAGAGAAAACGAGATAGGCATGCACCTTGAGTTCATCCACATAGAGCGGAAGCTTCGACGCATCGCGGCACTTACCTTCCAGGATATAAGGAATACGGACATAGTGCCATGCCGGATTCACGGCCTTGGCATTTTCCTTAGTGGAAAAATATTCTGCGCGCGGCACAATCTGCTCCACCTGAGCATCATTCGGCTTCATTTTAAGCTCAGCCTGAGCATAATCTGCACTGACGGCAGATGCATGAGGCAGGCCGCAAAGCGCAGCCACTGCAAAGAGAAGGGAGAATCGTTTCATGATACAGAGAAAAAACAAAGGTGTGCTATACTTATACACAATACCTCTTCGTTTGGCGAGAAGAATCTTCACCATCACTGATTTTTTTTGAAAGAGCTACCTCCCTATCTGCCTACGCATAGCGCGCGCGAGCGGATTTTTGCCTTGTCTCCCCGGGCTCTGCTGTGCTATATATCGGGGCAGCCATGCCAACCCTTGCCACTTACATACACCACCTGAACCCCATTCTCGTAGACATCCCAGGCACACCATTCGCCATCCGCTGGTACGGCCTGGCCTACATCGGCGGATTTATTCTCGGCTATCTGGTGCTCCGGTGGCTGGCAGAAAGGAAGCAATTTGTCCTCAACCAGGAAAAACTTCAGGATTACGTAACCGCCATCTGCATCTTTGGCGTACTGGCAGGCGGAAGACTGGGCGAATTCTTCTTCTACTGGCTTCCGGAAAACGGATGGACCGGACTTATGGCAGACCCGACCTGGGTTTTCCGGGTATGGGAAGGCGGAATGGCTTCCCACGGCGGCATTCTGGGAGCCGGACTTGTTTCGCTCTGGTTCGCCTGGAAACACAAGCTTTCCGTCATCAAGCTGATTGACGGCATCGCCATCGCCAGCCCCATCGGTCTCTTTTTCGGACGCGTCGCCAACTTTATCAACGGCGAGCTGTACGGCCGCATCGCCGACGCCTCCAACCCCATCGCCATGAAATTCCCCATGGAAATTTTCGAACTCCCCGCCCAGCTGCAGGTCCAGGCAAAGGTTGCCGTCGAGCACGCTCTGGGACACAGCCTGCCCTTCCAGGGATTCTACGACGCGCTCTGCCAGGCCTGCCGCGAAAACGAAGCTGCCCGCGAAGCCCTGGGACAATTCCTGAACCCGCGTTATCCCTCCCAACTGTTTGAAGCACTGGGCGAAGGCCTACTGCTCTTTGCTGCCGGTTTCACACTGCGGCTGCTGTGGCGCAACGCCCCCGACGGCACTTTCGCCGCCCTGTTCTGTCTGCTGTATGCAGCCGCCCGCATCATCTGCGAATGCTTCAAAGAACCAGACGCCGCCGTATGGCACGGTATCACCCAGGGGCAGCTGCTCTCCCTCATCATTGCAGCTCTTGGAATTATGTTCACCTGCATCGCAATCCGCAATTACAAATTCCAAAAAAATCTTTAATTTACAAAAAAAAGACTTGCAATCTTCTGCAAGTTTGTGTAAATTACCGCCGCACACCGTATCCGCGGTCTGCGAAATCCTAAATGGGTAGGTTCCCGAGCGGTCAAAGGGGGCAGACTGTAAATCTGCTATCGTACGATTTCGATGGTTCGAATCCATCCCTGCCCAGTACAATGCGGGAGTAGCTCAGTTGGTAGAGCAACACCTTGACATGGTGGAGGTCGTAGGTTCAAGTCCTATCTCTCGTACTCCCAATGAACAGAAAGCCCTGATTTTCCAGAAGGAAATCAGGGCTTTCCGCTTTTTCTACTTGCCAATTACAACAAATCACGTTAAAATACGCTGCGTGCAGTGCACGCGCCACGCGTGCCCCTGAATATTCCAACCAAACAAAACTAAGTACCATGCCTGTACCTACACAAGAACAGTACATCAAGATGCTCAACACGGCCAAGGAAAAGGGCTACGCCTACCCCGCCGTGAACGTGACCACCATCGAGGTTATCAACGGCGCCCTCAAGGCTTTCGCTGAAGCCAAGTCCGACGGTATCATCCAGGTTTCCCTTGGTGGCGGCCAGTTCGCTTCCGGCACCGCCGTGAAGAGCTCCGCCATCGGCGCCATCGTGCTGGCTGAAGCCACCCACCGCCTTGCCGAGGAGTACAACGTGCTCGTGGC
>JAFZGH010000084.1 GCA_017555465.1 Akkermansia sp.
CACATCAAACACGCGGGCAATGGCAAACTGCTTGCTGATGCGGTGCGGGGAGTCCGCTGCATCGCAGTACAGGCTGTCCTTGGTCATGTCGATGTAGAGGGCGGAGAGGTCGTTGGTGCAGAACTGGTTGATAGCCATGAATACCTTGCGGAACTCGTAGCCTTCGTAGGCGGCGCGCACCTCGCGGATGAGGGTGTTGGTACGCTCCAGAATCCAGGCATCCGTTGGGTCGAGCTGGGCGGGCTTCTCACCTGTGTAGCCCTTCAGGTTGGCCAGCAGGATACGCAGGGTGTTGCGCAGGCGGCGGTAGGGGTCGGTAATCTGCTTGAACAGATCCTCACCGAAGGGAACCTCGTTCTGCCAGTCCACGCTGCTCACCCACAGGCGCACGATGTCTGCGCCGTACTTCTCGTAGAAGTACTTGGCGTTGGTGGGCTTGGTGTAGGTGCCCTGGGCGCTCTTGGAGAGCTTGGAGCGGTCCTGGTTCACCACGAATGCGTGCGTGAGCACCTTCTTGTAGGGGGCGGCGTTGCGCCAGGCGCAGGAGAGCATGAGCGAGCTCTGGAACCAGCCGCGGTGCTGGTCGGTGGCTTCGAGGTACACATCGCAGGGGGCGCAGAGTTCCGGGTGGCGCTCCAGCACGGCCACGTGGGAGCAGCCGGAGTCAATCCACACATCGAGGGTGTCCTTGCCCTTCTTGAGGTTAGCGGGCAGGCCCAGCTTCTCGCAAAGCTGCTCGCTGGTCAGCTCGAACCAGATGTTGGTGCCGTGCTCGGCCACCAGGTCGGCCACCTTGTTCACGATGTCGGCGCTCAGCACGGGCTGGTCGTTTTCGTCGAAGAACACAGGCAGCGGCACACCCCAGGTGCGCTGGCGGGAAATGCACCAATCCGGACGGGCTTCCACGGTGCTGTAAATGCGGTTGCGGCCCCAGGCGGGCATCCATTCGGTCTTGTCAATCTGCTCCAGAGCCACGGGGCGCAGCTTCTCCATGCTGATGAAGAACTGCTTCACGGCGCGGAAGATGATGGGGGTCTTGGAGCGCCAGCAGTGCGGGTACTGGTGGGTGAACTCCTCGCGGCCCAGCAGGCGGTTGCCTTCTACCAGCAGGGTGATGATGTCCTCATTGCTCTGGAATACGTGCTTGCCGACCAGGTGGGGCAGGCCGCATTCGGCGGTGTAGTTGCCGTCGTCGTCCACCGGGGAAAGCACGGGCAGACCGTAGGCCATGCCGGCGATGTAGTCGTCCATACCGTGGCCGGGGGCAATGTGCACCGCACCCGTACCGGCATCGGTGGTCACGTAGTCGGCATTGATGATGAGGGACTCACGGTCAAGGAAGGGGTGCTTGGCACTGCGCTTCTCCAGCTCACTGCCCTTGAAGGTGGCCAGTTCTTCCACGAGGGTCCAGCCGGTCTTGGTGCTCACTGTTTCGATGAGTTCACGAACAATGATGAACTTGCGCTCGGCGCCGTCCTTGGCGTAGCGGCCAATGACGTAGGTGAAATCCGGGTTCAGGGCGATGGCCAGGTTGCTGGGCAGGGTCCAGGGTGTGGTGGTCCAGATGACCATTTCCGTGCTCTCAATGCCGCAGACCGGGCCGCTCATTTCAAAGCCCACATAAATGGCGGTGGAGGTGTCCTCCATGTATTCCACCTCGGCTTCGGCCAGGGCGGTGTGGTGGGCGTAGCTCCACTGCACCGGCTTCATGGACTGGTACACGGCGCCGTTCTCCACCAGCTTGGCGAATACGCGCAGGATGTCTGCCTCGTACTTGGGCTCCATGGTGATGTACGGGTTGAACCAGTCACCGAACACACCCAGGCGGCGGAATGAAACGCGCTGCAGGTCAATGTAGTTGAGCGCAAATTCGGTGCAGCGGCGGCGGATTTCTGCGGGTTCCAGGCCCTGGAATTCCTTGACCACCTTGGCTTCGATGGGCAGGCCGTGGCAGTCCCAGCCGGGGATGAAGGGGGCATAGTAGCCCGCCATGGTCTTGCTCTTGACGATAAGGTCCTTGAGCACCTTGTTCAGTGCGGTGCCCATGTGCACATCGCCATTGGCAAAGGGAGGACCGTCATGCAGGACGAAACGGGGGGCATTCTGCGCCTTGCGGCGCGTGGTAATTCGCTCATAAAGCTTTTCATTCTCCCATTTTTCCAGACGTGCCGGCTCCTTGGTCGTGAGATCACCACGCATGGGGAACGTGGTATCCGGCAGGAAGATGGTGTCTTTGTAGCTTTTGGCGTTTGTGGTCATACGCGCGCCATTCTACGCCCATTCTGCCCAAAAGTCAACACGTAAAAGGTGTTTTGAGGTGCGTTGCAGACAAAAGCGGCGCGCCCGTGTGGGTGCGCCGCTGGAAAGGATGTCCGGGCAGGTGAATCAGTTCTCTTCGATGGCTTCCTGCTCCAGGTCGCGTACGCGGCGTACCTTGGCACCCAGCATCATGAGCTTTTCATCCAGCATCTCGTAGCCGCGGTCGATGTGGTAGAGGCGGTGAATCTCCGTAGTGCCTTCGGCAGCCAGGGCGGCGAGCACCAGGGCGGCGCTGGCGCGCAGGTCGCTGGCCATGACCGGGGCGCCGGAGAGGCCGCTCACACCGGTGATGATGGCGGTGCCGCTGTCTACCTTGATGTTGGCACCCATGCGCTTGAGCTCGGAGCAGTGCATGAAGCGCTGCGGGAAAATGGTGTCCTTCACCACGCTGATGCCGGGGGTGAGGGCAAAGAGCGCCGTCATCTGCGCCTGCATATCCGTGGGGTATTCCGGGTACGGGTTGGTGAGAATCTTGCCGCTGCGCGGGGTCTCGCCGGGGGCTACGAATACGGAGGTGCCGTCCTCGTTGTACTCCACGCGGTGGCCGCATTCCACCAGCAGGTCGGAAATAGCCTTCATGTGCGGGCGGTAGACTCGGTTAATCATGAGACCATCGCTCACCATGGCGGCAGCCACCATGAAAGTGCCGGCCTCGATGCGGTCGGGAATCACGGTATGGTCGCAGCCGTGCAGCTTCTCCACGCCGTGGATGGTGATGGTGCGGGAGCCTGCGCCTTCGATGCGGGCGCCCATCTTGTTGAGGAAGTTGGCCAGATCCACCACTTCGGGTTCGCGGGCGGCAGATTCGATGATGGTTGTGCCCTTGGCCAGCACGGCGGCCATCATGATGTTGTCTGTACCCAGCACAGTGGGGCCGCTGTCGCCGCGCATATCAATCGTGGTGCCGATGAGTCCGTTCGGGGCATCGATGACCAGGTTGCCTCCCTTTACCTGCACGCGGGCGCCGAGAGCCTTGATGCCGCGGATGTGCAGATCCACCGGGCGGTCACCAATCACGCAGCCGCCGGGCAGGGGCAGCACGCACTTCTTCATGCGGGCCATGAGCGGGCCGAGCAGGCAGATGGAAGCGCGCATCTTGCGCACCTGCTCGTAGGAAGCCTTGTGGGAGATGCCCTCGGGGGACTCGATGCGCACGGTGCCGCTGGAGCGCTCTACGGAGCAACCCAGCTGGCTGAGAATCTGCAGCATGTAGTTGGTGTCGGAAACGTCCGGCACACGGGTGATGCGCACGGGCTCATCGGTGAGCAGGGCGGCGGCAAGAATGGGGAGAGAGGCGTTTTTGGAACCACTGATATTGACGGAACCGCTGAGCCGGTGGCCGCCTTCGACGATAAGTTTATCCATGGTGTGTGAGATTCGGTGGTGTTTGGATTGCTGATACTCTAGCATACCCCCGGCGGGCTTGCAAGGAGAATCGGTCATATCCTTACAAGAAATACACGCCCGCGGGCGCGCATTTATCAGAAAAAAGCCGCTTCCCTGTTCGGAAAGCGGCTTTTAAGGATTTTTGCTCTATCGCTGCCCAGCTTTACAGCAGGGAGAAAGCGATGTTGAGACCGGCGGTCACGATGGACACCATGCTCATGAGCTTGATGAGGATGTTAAG
>JAFZGH010000085.1 GCA_017555465.1 Akkermansia sp.
AGCGGCATATACAGGCACTGGGCCTTCGTGAACGCGCCACCATACGAACCGGTATACACCAGCCGCAGCGCGTGCAGCACGATGTAGTGCGTCACGTATATGAAGAACGCAGCCGGAGCCAGCGCCACCACAGCGCGGGTGAACCGCGGCAAGTACTGCTCACACAGCGCACCGATGCCCATGGTGCAACTCACCCCCAGCAACACCAGCGCACTGCTCTGCACCGGCGGATAGAAGCCGAACAGATACACCAGCGGCAGCAGGATGAGGGCCGCCAGCACCGGTGCCCAGGCATAGCTGCGCACAAAGGCCGTGAAACGCGCGAAATCCGCATAGCGACGCACCCACAGCCCCAGGGAATAGAAGCCCAGCGCCAACACGCTCTCATACAGGCGGAACGGCAGCCAGCCCACTTTCCAGGACTTGTGGCTGGCGGCGGTCTCCGCATCGCGCGCGCAGAGCACATCACTCCCCGCAAAGCAGAGCAGCACCAGCACCAGCAGCACCTTACCCGGCAGTCGCTGCAGCAGCGGGCTGAACAAGGCCAGCAGAATCAGCGTGCGCAGGAACCACAGCGGCACATTGTCAAAGTCCCAGTAGCACCAGTTGATGAGCCCCATCTCGCGGGGAATGAGCTCCCACTTGAACCAGGAAAAATCCCCGGCCAGAGTCTGCCCCCAGTGCATCATGGGCTGCAGCAGCAGAATAGAGGCCACCGCCGTCCAGAACACAAAGGGCACCAGCAGCGCACGCGTGCGCTTCCAGTCCAGCCATTGCCCGGCTGCGGCCTTGTGTGTGAAATACCCCGCAGCCAGGAAGAAGAAGAAAATCAGGCTGCGGTAGTTGAATAAATCGATGATGTAGTTGAAGCTGCCATAGGGGCGGTCCACGTGGCGCAACACCACGAAGAATGCCGTCCACACGCGGCAGAAATCAATCCATTGAATGCGTGCAGACGGCATATGCTGTATCGTTGGAGATATTTACGACTGGGCAGGCTCGTCCTCGTCGTCCATGGCCTCCAGCGCGCGGCGCATGCGGCGGGTCAGGAACGGACGCACCACCAGGCCGTAGCCCAGGTAGCACACAAACACGAAGGCCGGAGCAATCCACGGGAAGAAGATGAAGGCGCAGATAACCACCACCGCCATGAGAATGGCCATGGCCGTGCCGCGCTTCTCAAAGTTCACGTGCTTGAAGCTGGGGTAAATGACGCGACTCATCATCAGAATCGCCACCACAGCCATAACCGCAGCCATCACATACTGCCACACCGGGGGAATGATGAGGTTGCGGTTAGAAGTCACGTCAATGACCAGGTACATGGTGCTCACCACCGCACCGGCGGCCATGGGCACCGGCAGGCCCACAAAGTCCATGCTCTGGTTCGGCTTCTTGGGAGCGGCGGCCATGCAGTTGAAGCGGGCCAGGCGCAGCGCTGCGCACAGCAGGTACAGCACCGCGATGGCCCAGCCCAGGTAGGGCACTTCCAGGTTGAACAGCACGGCCTGCGCCAGCAGCATGGCAGGCGCAATACCGAAGGAAACCACGTCGGCAATGGAGTCGAACTCACGGCCGAAGGGGCCATCGCTCTTGCACATGCGGGCCACACGGCCATCCAGCAAGTCGAAAATGCAGGCGGCAAAGATGAGGTAGGTGGCATTCTGGTAATGCACAAAGGCCTCTTCTGTGCCGGAGGGGAACTTCATACCCTCAAAAATAGTGAGGATAGCGAAGAAACCGCACAGCAGGTTACCGGCTGTCAAGAGATTCGGCAGCACGGGGATTTTGGGTTCATCCGGATATACCGGGGGCTGGGGAGTAGACATATGATTGAGTTTCTATTGGTTGTAAGTATATAGATTAGCAGGAGAGAGTTTTCTGAGCCTCGGCCAGCAGGGTATCCTTGGCGGAGCGCTCCTTACCGGAACCACGGGCCATATCGGCCTTACCACCGCCCTTGCCGCCCACGATGGGAGCCAGCGTGCGGATGAGGTCACCAGCCTTCAGCCCGGCACCCTGCGCGGCATCACCGCAGTAGGCACCCAGGGAAAGACTGCTGCCATCATCACAAATAAGGAAAGCAGCTGCAGCATAGTGGCGCTTTTTAAGGCCGTTGAACAGCTCTGTAAGCAGTTCGTTTCCGCCCTCGGCGCACACTACCACATTAGCACCAGTCAGCTGCTCGGCCAGCAGCGCATCGGCAGCGCCGGCAGCGGCAGCCACCTGGGCTTTCTTGAGCTGCTTCTCGGCCTCGATAGCGGCTTCCTTCAGCTTGTCGCAGTAGGTATTGTAGTCATCCAGCAAGGCATTGATTGTGGCAATATCCTTGGCTTCGCGCAGCTTCTGACCAGGCTTGGCATCGCTGGAAGGTACAGCCACAGTGGCCTGCCCCAGGTCTGCCAGCTTGCCGTTGGCTTCGGTCAGTTTATCAAGCATCTCCTTAGCTTCCGGAACGCGGGCAGCCACCATTTCCATAACGGCAGCATAACCGGCCGCACCAGTGGCAGCCTCGATACGACGCACGCCGCTGGCAATGGCGCCTTCGCTCTTAATCTTGAAGAAGCCCAGCTGGCTGGTACGGGCAGCGTGCGTGCCGCCGCAGAGTTCCATGGAAACGCCGTTGAAGTTACCGGCCTCGCCACCCATCTGCACCAGACGCACCACATCGCCGTACTTATCGCCGAAGAACTGGCAGATTTCCGGGTGTTTCTTGATTTCGGTCATCGGGTATTCATTGCAGACCACGGGCAGATCTTCGGCAATCCACTGGTTCACCAGCACCTCCACGCGGCGCAGGTCAGCCTTGGAAATAGCAGCGCTGTTCACATCGAAACGCAGGCGGTCAGCATCCACCAGAGAACCCTGCTGGGCGATATCCTCGCTCACCAGCGTGCGCAGAGCCTTGTGCAGCAGGTGCGTGGCGCTGTGGTGGGATTCCAGCGCACGGCGACGCTCCACATCCAGCTGCAACTCTACCGTGTCTCCCACAGCGGGAGCCACACCATCGGCCACCGAAATCAGGTGCGCACGAGCCTGGCCAATCTGCTGCACACCAATCACGGGGCAGCTGTCGCCACCCAGGGAAAGGGTGCCGCCATCGCTCATCTGACCACCCATTTCTGCATAGAACGGGGTCTTGTCGGTAATCACGAAGAGAATTCCCTCTGCCTCGTGCACCTCTGTCACGGTGGCGGTGGTGGCATCCTCGGTGTAACCGGTGAACTCGGTCACCTGCTCAGTCTTGAGGTCGAGAGCACGCACCACCTGCTTCTTCTGGGCAGCCTTGGCACGCTGGCGCTGCTCCTCCATGAGGGCATCGAAGCGCTCGGTATCCACCTCCAGCCCGCGTTCACGGGCCATGAGGGCGGTCAGGTCAATCGGGAAACCATAGGTATCGTACAGCTTGAAAGCGAAATCGCCGGAAACCTTACCGGTTGCAGCCACTTCCTTATCGAAAAGCTCCAGCCCGCGGTCCAGCGTTTCGTTGAAGCTGGTTTCCTCGCGCAGCAGCACCTCTTTGATGGTGTTCTTGCGGCCCACCAGTTCAGGGAACACGCGACCCATCTCACCCGCCAGGGTATCCACCAGTTCACTCAGGAAAGGCTTTTCAAGCCCCAGGGTGCGGCCATAACGCACGGCGCGGCGCAGAATGCGGCGCAGCACATAATTGCGGCCGTTGTTGCCCGGCAGAATACCGTCGGCAATCGAGAAGCTCAGCGTGCGGATGTGGTCGGCAATCACACGGAAGGCAATGCTTTCGCGCAGCGTTTCCTTCTGCTTGGGCGTGGCATCCTGCGGGTAGATATCCACATACTTGCGTCCGGAAATCTCCTCAATGCGGCTGAAAATGGGGCGGAACACATCCGTGCTGTAGTTGGAAACACGGCGGGAGAAATCCGTAAAGCCATTGGTGCACTGAATCATGGCGCAGGCGCGTTCAAAGCCCATGCCGGTATCCACATGGCAGGCAGGCAGCGGACGGAAAGTACCATCGCTCTCTGCGTTGTACTGAATGAACACGAGGTTCCAGATTTCGATGCACTTGTCGCTGTCGCCGTTCACCAGACGGCCCTGGGTGTCACCCTCAGGGGTCAGGTCCACGTGCAGCTCAGAGCAAGGGCCGCAGGGGCCGGTCTCGCCCATCATCCAGAAGTTGTCCTTCACCCCGCCGTTCACCACATGCACCTTGGGGTCCATGCCCTTGGCAGCAAAAAGAGCCGCCCAGGTATCGTACGCCTCCTGGTCAAACTCACCGGGGTCACCCTTTTCCTTGTTCGGGGCGTAAACGGTGGCGTACAGGCGCTCCACGGGGAAGCCCCAGCGCTCCACAATCAGCTCCCATGCCCAGGCAATGGCCTCCTTCTTGAAATAATCACCGAAAGACCAGTTACCCAGCATTTCGAAGAAAGTGTGGTGGTAGGAATCCTGACCCACATCTTCCAGGTCATTGTGCTTGCCGC
>JAFZGH010000086.1 GCA_017555465.1 Akkermansia sp.
CGAACCGCTGGAACCCATCAGGCGGGTGCGGATGCTGGTCCAGGGCAGAATCAGGCAGTCGTCCTGGTCATTACCCATGCCGTCAGCGCCCTTGCTCTCCAACACGCCGATGACCGTGAACACCACATCCTTCACGCGGATGTCCTGCCCGATGGGGTCGGTATCAGCATAAAGTTCCTTGGCAATCGTGCTGCCGATAAGGCACACGCGGCTGGCTTCCTCCACCTGCTTTCTGGTGAAAGCGGAGCCACTGGCCACTTTCCAGCCTTCGATGGAGAAGTACTGCTCATTGCCACCCATGATGGAACGAGGGCTCCAGTTCTGGTTGCCCACAATCACCTGTCCGCTGGCGCGCACCACCGGGGAAGCTGCCTTCACGAACTCCGGGCAGTCCTTCACGAGGGCATCGGCATCCGTGGCAAAGAGCGAGGCACGCCCGCCCTGCCCGGTATTCACACCGGCTGTGCTCACCGAAGCACCGCTCACGGTAATCACATTCGTGCCCATGGAGGAGAATTTATCGGCCACCTGCTTCTTGGAGCCCTCACCGATTTCCATTATGGCCACCACGGCAGCAATACCAATCACAATACCCAGCACGGTGAGCGCGGCGCGCATGGGATTGCGCACCAGGGCTTTCAGGCAGGTTACTAATAAGGTGTTAAACTTCATTTCTGGAGGGTGGCTGTAAGTTCATCCGATACGCCGTCGAGAATCAGGCCGTCGCACATGTTGATGGCGCGGTCGGTGAACGCGGCGATCTTGGGGTCGTGAGTCACGATAATAACCGTGATACCCAGCTTGCGGTTCAGTTCGCGGAACATGTTCATCACCTCCACAGAGGTGGCGGAATCCAGGCTGCCGGTGGGTTCATCCGCCAGCAGAATGCCGGGGTTATTGATAAGGGAGCGGGCAATGGCCACGCGCTGCTGCTGGCCGCCGGAAAGCTGCGCCGGGGTGTGGTGCATGCGTTCCGTGAGCCCCACCATCTCGATGAGTTCCAGCGCACGCTTGCGGATTTCTGCGGTGCTCTTGGCCGGGTGGTAATAATAGGCCGGCATCATCACGTTTTCCAGCGCCGAGGTACGCGCCAGCAAGTTGAAGTTCTGGAACACGAAGCCGATGCGCTTGTTGCGCAGCAGGGCGCGCTCGTTGGCATTCAGCCCGGCCACGTTGTGGCCGTCAATCCAGAATTCACCGCTGGTCGGGTGGTCCAGGCAGCCCAGAAGGTTCATGAGGGTGGATTTACCCGAACCGGATGCCCCCGTGAGCGACACGAACTCGCCGTCCTCAATGCGCAGGGAAATGCCCTTGAGAACCGGCAGGTCAATCTCGCCCAGGTGGTAGACCTTTGTGATATCTTTCAGCTCAATCATAGCCTGAAAAAAGCGGAAACTATGCTCAGGGGCGGAAACCGCCCTTATCCACCTGGCCGGGCTTGGCCGCAGCCCCGCCCGTGCCGCGCTGGCGGCGCTGCGGGCCATTCATGCCGAACAAGCCGCCCTGCTTGCCACCGGCGGCAGCCTTGGGCATGGCAACGGAAACACCCGTCACCAATTCATCACCGGCATTGAGGGTTTCGCCCTCCAGCACAGTCACCATGCTGCGCGTGCCGTCGGAATCTCCCTTAATGACGCGCACCGGGGCCACCGTGGTGTCACTGACCTTGCGCCAGACAATAGAGGGGCGTTCCCCGCCTTCGGCGCGCGGGCCGCGCTGCTTACCGCGGGCGCTTTCGTCAATCTGCTCCGGCATGGGGCGGAAATCGAAGGCGGCATCCGGCACCAGCAGAACATCCTTCACCTCTTTCACGATAAAGTTCACATTGGCGCTCATGTAGGGCAGCAGCTTGCGCTCCGGGTTCTCAATATCCACCTCCACAATGTAGGTCACCACATTGGAGCTCATTGTGGCGTTCGGGCGAATCTTGTTCACCGTACCGGTAAAGCTTTCATTCGGCAGGGCATCCACCGTGTACTGCACCGCCTGGCCCGGCTTCACCTTGGCAATATCGGCCTCGTTCACGCTGGCCCAGATCTGCATCTTGCTCAAATCGCGCGCCACCAGGAACAGGGTCGTGGCGTTCATGCTGCTCACCACCGTCTGGCCCACGTTCACCTGGCGCACCACAATCGTGCCATCCACCGGGGTGGAAATGCGGGTGTAATCGCGGTTGCGAAGCTCGCTTTCCAGCTGGGCCTCGGCGCTCTGCAGCTGGGCCAGAGCGCTGGCCTGCTGGGCCTCAGCCGTCTGCAGCTGAGCCGTGGCGCTCTCCAGGTTTGCGGCGGCAATCTCGGCGGCATTCACATACTGGTCATACTGCATCTGGGAGAGCGCATCGCCCACGCCCAGATTCTTGGCGCGTGCCAGGTCGCGGTCGGCCTTGTTCTTGTTGGCCGTGGCCTGGGAGATGGAAGCCTTGGCCTGAGCCACCGATGCATCGGACGAAAGAATCTGAGCCTGCGCCTGTGAAACCTGAGCTTCGGCGCGCTTGATATCAAGCTCCACGATGGTATCGTCGATGCGGGCGAGCAGCTGTCCGGCCTTCACCTCGCTGCCGTAGTCCACCGGGCGGCCATCCACATCCACACCGAATTCCTTAATTTCGCCCGTTACCTGGGCACCCACATCCACCAGCTCCTGGGGCTCCAGTGTGCCAGTGGCCTGCACCTTGCTCACAAAGTCATCCTGAACCACCTCCACTGTGCGGAACTGCTGCTGAGCCACGGCTTCATCACCAGAAAAATACCAGATTCCGGCACCACAAGCGCAGATAAGGGCTGCACCACCCCACTTTAAAAATGCATTCACGGTCTTATTTATAAACTGATTTATATTCCTGTGTCAAGCTGCCAACGGCAGTATTCCTACTAACTATATACGAAAAAACCGCGGCAATTCTACACCGCCGCGTTTTTTTCTGCAAAAAATCAATTCCGGGAGCGCCCGTCGTCCCAGCCGGACTGGGACTGGCGTTTTTCCGCCTCGGCCCGCTGGCGAGCCGTCTCCTCCGTAGCGGGAGAAGGAGCCGGAGTTACCTCTTCAGCCTCCACTTCCTCTGCGGTATCTTCCACCGCGGCTGCCATTTCCTCCGGCACTGCGGCCTTGCGGGTGGGGCCATTGAGTTCCTCCTCCATACTGGGCTTGATATTCTCGAAGAAGGTCTTGACCACCATGGCCGCCATATGGCCGCCGGAAATGCGCTGGTGCGGCTTGCCTTCGTACAGGGCAGCGTAGGCATAGCGGGGGTTATCTGCCGGCAGGAAACCGGCGAACCAGGCCAGACGGCAATCCAGCGAGGGCGGCCCCCACTGGGCCGTACCGGTCTTACCGGCGTTGGACACGTAACTCAGAGCTGCGCGACGGCCTGTGCCGCCATTCACCACAGCTTTCATGCCCTTGCGCACCACGGCAAGGGCGGAGCTCATATCCTGGAGGTTGTTCTGTGCGGTGGGGGTAAACTGGTAAACCACATTGCCATCCTTATCCAGCACCTGGCGGATGAGCTGCAGTTTGGGCAGGTATGAACCATTGGCAATGCCCGCCACACCATGCGCCACCTGCAGCGGCGTGGCCAGCAGGGCTCCCTGGCCGATGGCCATATTCGCGGCGTCACCCGCCATGAAACCGCGGCCGTAGTTGCGGTGCATCCAGGCTTCGGTGGGCACGTTGCCCGCCTTATCCGGCAGGGGCAGGCCGGTGGTGGAACCATAGCCGAAGCGGCGCGCCACATCGCACAGGCGCGCAGCGCCAATGCGCGGTTCGCGGGTGGCGGCAATCTGGTACATGAAGGGATTGTTGGAAAGCAGCAGCGCTGTCACGCAGTTGATGGAGCCGGCGAATTTGTTGTGGTTCTTGAACTCATGGCCGCCGATGCGGATGCTGTACGGGCAGTTCACATAGGTACCTTCGGTAATCACATCGTGCCGGAGGCCGGCTGCCACGGTAATGGTCTTGAAGGTGGACGCCGGAGGGTACACACCCGCAAAGGCGCGGGAGACCAGCGGTGTGTTCGGGTCAAGGCGCAGGGCGTCGTAGTCCTTCTGCGAAATGGCGGGAATAAAAGCGTTCGGGTCAAAATTCGGGGTAGATGCCAGCACCACGACCTCCCCGGAGTGCACGTCAATCATCACGAATGCGCCGCGGCCCAGCGTATTGTCGCGCAGGGACTGCTCGGCGGCTTTCTGCCACTCCAGATTCAGCGTGGTGACAATCGTGCCACCGGGTTTCGGCTTGCTCTGCAGTTCATCCAGAATCTTGTTGCCGCTTTCATCGAACATGAGGCGCCAGATACCCGGCCGCCCGGTCAGCTGCTTATTGAACTGCTTTTCCAGACCCGCGCGGCCTTCCTGACGCTCGAAAATCGGGTCATTGTGGTTGATGGGGCCCGTGGGCAGCTTGGCTTTCACGCCCGTGTAGCCCAGAATATGGCAGGCCGAGGTCTGGTGCGGGTAGTTGCGGATATAGAGCGGGATGAGATGCCCGTATTCAATACCGTTTATCTGGGTGCGGATGCCCTCCAGTTCGCGGGCGCGCACCGTCGGTCCAACCGGCAGAGCCAGCCAACGGCGGTGCTTGTAGTGGTCGAGCAGCTGGGCATCTGTCTTTTCATACACCTTCAGTCCCGCCTTTTCAAACGCTGCAATCACCCGGCGGGCAATAGCGAGGATATTTTCATCGCTCTCATCCTTGAGCTGCCCAAAGTTCACAGCCGGCTGGTAGGCCACTTCCGAACATGCCATCACCAGACCGTTACGGTCTGAAATGATACCGCGAGGCCCCGGCACAGTCAGCGACATGGTGCGGGCATTCTTGCGGTTGGTGGCATATGCCACGCGGGAGGGGTCATGCACGGTCGGGTCAGTCACCGCAGTGGTCGGCTTCAGCGAATCCAGCCCGGTTTCATCCTGAGAAGCGGCATCACCCCCCGTCTCCACATGCACCGGGGAATCCGGGTCGGCGGTCTTTTCGTAACTTTCGGCCAGCTCCACACCTTCCTGCATGGTCGGCGCCTTGTCTTCACCGCCCAGCTTCACGGTCTCTACAATTTCCTCTGCCGCCTCATCATCGGGCAAATCGGCAATAAACGGCACGCCACCCTCCTGCCCCAGGGCAGCGGGTGAACACATCATCAAAGCCAGGAAAACGAATCCGGTATAGAGCTTACTCCTCAGCATTGCATCTGCATTCTACCGCATATGCCCCCCGGCACGCAACAAAAAAAAAGCCCGCCACCAACATGGTGACGGGGCTTTTTGATAATTGCTGCGAAAGCCTGTGATTTAGGCCTCGGGAGCAACGTTGACGCGGCGGCCTTCGCGATCGAAGAACACGCGGCCATCAACCAGGGAGAAAATCGTGTAATCGCGGCCCATGCCCACGCCCTTGCCGGGGTGGAACTTGGTGCCACGCTGGCGAACGATGATGTTACCGGCGATGACGGTCTGACCACCAAACTTCTTCACGCCGAGGCGCTTGCTGCGGGAATCGCGACCGTTACGTACGGAACCTTGACCTTTCTTATGTGCCATGACTAGTTAGTATCTATGGGATAGGGGGTTAATAATCAGGCGTTGATAGCGGTAATCTGCACCTTGGTAAGAGCGGCGCGGAAACCCTTCTTCTTGTGGAAACCCTTGCGGCGCTTGAACTTGAAAGCGATGCCCTTGGCGCCACGAGCCTCCGGATCCAGCACCTTGGCCGTCACCGTTGCACCTGCCACCGTGGGAGCGCCCACCTTCGTCTCACCCTCGTTCTCCACCAGGAGCACCTGGTCGAACGTGGTCTCGCCATCCTTCTCCAGACCAGCGAGGCGGTCCACGGTGAGGATATCACCGACCGTCACACGGTACTGCTTGCTGCCGGAAGTGAAAACTGCGTATGCCATAATTTTCAGAATTTTGATGTTGCACCCACTCATGCGGGCTGGCACATTATAGGCACGCAAGCGCATTTGTAAAGAAAAATTTCACACAAAAATGAAAAATTTGCAGAAAATTTTTAATAATTCTCCTGTTGAGGTCACATCTGAGGCAGAAATGGTGTCGCTCGGGCGCAGCATGGCTGCCGAGCTGGAGCCCGGCCAGGTGTTCGGCCTGGTGGGGGATTTAGGCGCTGGCAAGACCCACCTGGTGCAGGGCATTCTGGAAGGCCTGGGCGCGGGCAACCCCGCCGCCAGCCCCACGTTCTCCCTGGTGCACGAGCATGATGACGGCGTCCTGCCCGTGGCGCACTTCGATTTCTACCGCATGAAGAACCCGCAGGAGGCCATCGGCATCGGCTGGGATGAATATCTGGAAAGCGGCCGCATCCTGCTGGTGGAATGGGCAGACCGCTTCGACGGCGCACTCATGCCTGCCGACACCCGCTGGCTGGTGCTCCGCCACACCGGCGAAACCACCCGAACCGTCACCCTGGTGGGATAAACCGCCCGGCAACAGGCACGAACACCCGGTTTCTACGTGAAAAGGGTGTTTCTGATGTTTGCCTCCTGAAATCACCATTCCTGTCTTGCACGAAACGCAAATCCTGCAGAACAAAACCCGTTATCTTGCAAAAGATGACAATTCGCGTTTGACAAACATCTTATTTTACCATACCCATACATACTACCCAACCTCCCGGTAACCTCATATAGCGTAGAACGATTATTTTCCACGCACAGTAAGGCCGACCGAAGCCTGGCCCGGTTAGATGGCATGCCGGGCAAACGGAGCTATGCAAACGTCCATCTGTCACCCATGATGACTCAGGAAGCCTGTGAAGACTCCGGTTACCCTCAGTATTCTCATACATCAAACAGCGAAAGCACGGCTTCGGCTGCCTTGGCTGCAGCGCCGCCGTGGCCAAGCGTGGCCATGGATTCCTGCATCTCGGCCTGCACCTTGGCGCGGGATTCCGGCTGGGTGAGGCGCTCCAGCTCGGCAATGCAGTTCTCCACATTGAAATCGTTCTGAATGAGCTCGCGGGTCACCGGCTTGTCCACCAGAATGTTCACCATGCCAATATACTTGATAGTGAGAATCATGCGGCCAATCCAGTAGGTGCCGGCCGATACCTTGTAGACCAGCGCAAAGGGCAGCTCGTGCAGCGCGGCTTCCAGCGTGGCGGTGCCGGAGGTGACCAGAGCGGCTTCGGCGCGGTCCATCAGATCATGGTAGCTGCCGGGGCAGATGTTGATGACCTCGGCCGGCATGCCGGCTTCCTCTGCCATGCGGCGCATGACGGCGGCCAGTTTCTCAGAGGATGCGGAGGTCTCGAAACGCCATTCGGGGTGGCGGGTGCGGAGCTCCTTCACCACATCCAGGAACACCGGAAAATGGCGCTCCACCTCGCGGTTGCGGCTGCCGGGGAAAAGGCCGATGAGGTTCTTCTCGCGCACATCAGTGCGGCGGGCGGCCAGGATATCATCCACCAGAGGGTGGCCCACAAACTCGGTGCGCAGCCCGGCTTTCTCAAAAAGCGGCTTTTCGAAGGGGAAGGTGCACATCATCAGGTCGAGCACCGCGGCCAGCTTGGGAATGCGCCCCTTCTTCCACGCCCACACCATGGGGGCAATGAACCAGGCTATCTTCGTTTTCGGCGAAACCTTCTTCACGCGCTCGGCCAGGCGCTGGTTGAAGCCGGGGTAATCGATGAGCAGCAGGCAGTCCGGCTGTTCGGCGGCAATGCGCTCCGTCATTTCCTTGAGCTTGCGTGCAAAGAAACGGATGTGGCGCAGCACCTCCACAATGCCGATGACGGCGGCAGCATCGGCCCAGTCCTCCACGCCGGGGGCGAGGGCATGCATCCTGTTACCGCCCAGGCCTACGATTTCCAGATCGGGACGGCGGCGCAGCAGTTCCTGAATCACCAGAGCGCCCTGTTTATCGCCGCTTTTCTCGCCGGCTACCACAAACATCTTCATGACTGGAACTCTATCACGCGCGCGAAAAAATTGCAAGAAAAGACTTTTATTCCATGCAAATGTGTGCATAATCCCCGCATGCACGAATTCCTTGTCTATTGTATGGACTGCATCCAGCAGTGGGGGTACTGGGGCGTCGTTGTGCTCATGGCCATGGAAAGCTCCATTATTCCTGTGCCGAGCGAAATCGTCGTTCCCCCGGCAGCGATTGTGGCCACCTACCCGGATGCCGACATGTCATTCTGGGGCGTGGTGCTGGCTGGCACGGTGGGGTCCTACCTTGGCTCGTGCGTCATGTACTTCATGGCCCTGCTGCTGGGACGCCCGTTCATGTACCGTTTCGGCAAGTATTTCCTGATGCCGCCGCACAAGATTGAAAAGGCAGAAGTATTCATGAACAAATACTCCACCGCAGGCATCTTCTTTGCGCGCTTCCTGCCAGTGGTACGCCACCTCATTTCCATTCCTGCCGGTCTGGTCAAGATGAACTTCACCATGTTCAGCATCGCCACCATCACCGGCTCAGCCATCTGGTGCTGGGTGCTTGCCTGGTTCGGTGACAAAGTAGGCAGCGAACACCCCGACATCATGAAGAGCCCGGAGGATCTGGTACATGCCGTGAAGGACGAATCGCACCTCGTGGTGCTCGCCATTGTCATGGTGGCGGCGCTCTACGCCCTCATGAAATACATGACACGGGACAAGAAGAACTAATACTATGGCACAAGAAAACCTTATCGAGGAAATCAAACGTCTCAAGCAGGAGCGCAACGCCATCATCCTGGCGCACAGCTACCAGCGCCCGGAAATCCAGGATTTAGCCGACTTCGTGGGCGATTCGCTGGCGCTGGCCCGCAAGGCCCAGGAGGCTGAGTGCGATGTCATCGTGTTCTGCGGTGTGCATTTCATGGCCGAGACCGCCTGCATCCTGAACCCCAGCCGCACCGTGCTGCTGCCGGATGCGAACGCAGCCTGCTCTCTGGAATCCTCCTGCCCGGCAGAGGAACTGGCCGCGTTCCTGGAGGAGAACAAGGATAAGAATTACTATGTGGTGGCCTATGTGAACTGCTCCATCGGCGTGAAAGCACTGGCAGATGTCATCGTGACCAGCGGCAACTCCCAGCGCATCATCGAGACCGCCCCGGCAGACCGCCCCATCCTCTTTGTGCCTGACCAGAACCTGGGTGCCTGGACGGCCCTGAAGACCGGCCGCGCCATGACCATGTGGAACGGCGCCTGCCATGTGCACCAGCGTTTCACCCGCGACCAGCTGCTGGCCACCAAGGCCAAATACCCCCAGGCGCAGATTGTGTGCCACCCGGAATGCCAGGAAGCCATCCGCCTGCTGGCAGACCACATCTGCTCCACAGAAAAGATGATTCCCTACTGCCGCGAAAGTGAGTGCGGGCAGTTCATCATCGTAACGGAAACGGGCATCCTGCACCGCCTGCGCAAGCTGGTGCCGGGCAAGGAATTCATCCCGGTAGACATGGGCACCTGCTCCTGCGCCGAATGCGAGTTCATGAAGCTCAACACGCTGGAGAAGCTGCGCAACTGCCTGCGCGACATGGCGCCCGAGGTCCGCGTGCCGGAGGAACTGCGCCTGCGCGCCGCCGCCCCGCTGGAGCGCATGCTGGAGCTTTCCAGATAGCAGATAATTGCGTAGGCATCATTAAAAAATCCGCGCAAAAATCGAGATACAAAGATGTAGAATTTTGAAGTTTGGATGTAGAATGTATAGAGTTCCCTGCGCCTTTGGCGCAGTTGTGTATCGTCCTCGCCAAAGGCGAGGGGAACTTTCACATTCAAAATTCTACTTTCTACATTCAAAATCGCCCAATTCTCCGATCAGCAGAGTTGAGAAACCTAATTATGCCAATGCTTAACACATGAACCTTGCCCCGCACATCCTGGCCCACGGCAACTGGATTTCCATGGAAGAGTTCATGGAAATCGCCCTCTATGCGCCGGATGGCGGCTACTACAACACCAACATCGCCGACATCGGCTACCGCGGCGATTTCTCCACCACCGCCACCATGAGCGACCTGCTGGCCCGCCGCCTGGTGCAGCAGTGGGAGCAGAGCTGCAAGGCCTTCAACCGCCGCCTGCCCATCATCGAGATTGGCGGCGGCAACGGCGATATGGCCGTGAGCATGGCGCGCTCCATGGGCTTCTTCAACCGCCTGCGCGCGCGCTACTACATGGTGGACCGCTCCAGGGCGCTGCGCGATCTGCAGCTCATGGTGGGAGGCAATTTTGTGCGCGTGTACGACACGATTGAAAAAGCCCTCAAACACGCCGGGGGCCGCGCCTTCATCTTCTCCAACGAACTGCCGGATGCCTTCCCCACCCGCCAGTTTGTGTTCCAGGACGGCAAATGGCTGGAGCTGGGCTACTCCGTGAGCCACGGCCAGTTTGTGCGCGCCGTGAAGGAACGCCCGCTGCCGGAATCCTGCGCATTTGCCCGCTGGGCCTACGAAGGGCAGATTATCGAAGTGCAGGAAAGCTACCACAAATGGTACGCCGCCTGGCAACCGCTCTGGAAATGCGGCACCATGGTCACCATTGACTACGGCGAACTCAACGATACCCTCTACCACCGCCGCCCCGCCGGAACACTGCGCGGCTACAAGGCCCACCAGCTGATCAGCGCCGATGAACTGTCGGCCTTGGCCGGCAAGTGTGATGTGACCGCCGATGTCAACTTCACAGATCTGCACCAGTTGGCGCAGAATTGCGTGGGCGACCGCGTGCAGTACATGAGCCAGCACGATTACCTCAAGGACCTGGCAGACCCCACCAGCGCCGCAGACCGCCACCTGATTGCCGTACCGGGAGCGGGAGACCACTTCAACGTACTCATCCAGCACCGTTTCGAATCATGACCCGCCGGCTTAAATTCAGCCTTGTTTCCCTGCTGCTGGCGGCAGTGGGCACCACCCTGCTGGCCGGGGATTTCCTGATGCCGCGCTGGCTCTGCCGCGGCGGCGAATGGGAAGGCCCGGTCACCGACCACTTCGACGGCATGTTCTTCTACAACGCCGAACCCAGCGTGCTCTACAAGAGCAGCAACCTGCTGCAGTGGCTCAGCGAGCGCCACACCAAGGGCGAATACCCCTGCGTGCAGAAGAATACCCACCAGCCCCAGCTGGCCGCTGCGGTGGACGGCGCAGACTGGGAGGTCACGCTCGTCAACCACTCCACCCTGCTCATCCGCACGGCGGGGCTCAACATCCTGACCGACCCGGTGTGGAGCGACTACACCAGCCCGGTGCAGGGATTCGGGCCGAAACGCTGCCGCCCGGTCGGCATTGCCTGGGATAAGCTGCCGAAAATCGACATCTGCCTGATTTCGCACGACCATTACGACCACTACGATACCGACACCGTGAAACGCCTGGCAGCTGAGCACAACCCGCTCTTCATCGTGCCGCTGGGGCTGGGCGGGCTGGTGAAATACCACTGCGGCGAGAGCACCCGCGTGATTGAGGCAGACTGGTGGCAATGCGTGCAGCACGGCGAGCTGCGCATCACCCTCACCCCGGCAAAACACTGGAGCAACCGCTACCGCAAAACCTACACCCGCAACCGTTCGCTCTGGTGCGGATTCCACCTGAAATCTCCCGGCGGCCCGGCCATCTACTACGTGGGCGATTCTGCCAAGTCAAACTGTTTCCGGCAGGTGCGCCAGCGTCTTGGCGCGCCGGATATCGCGCTCATCCCCATCGGGGCGTATAAGCCGGATTGGATCCGCAACGGCCACATCTCCCCCGCAGAAGCGGTGGAAGCCTTCCAGCACCTGCAGCCCCGCCAGGCCATTGCCTGCCACTTCGGCACCTGGCAGCTGGCCAA
>JAFZGH010000087.1 GCA_017555465.1 Akkermansia sp.
CATTGTTCACCTCCTGCGCCTGGGAGGCGGGATTCTGGAAATGCACAGCAGCCGGGGTAAAGGGTGTATTCTGGCGGTCATAGTGTTCAAAGGGAGTATGACTGCCTTCATTATTCACAAAGAACAGAAGGTTCTGCCCAGCTGCAGCCTGATTCAACACCTCCTGCATCTGCGGGACTGCGGTCCACGGGCTGCCCGGGGCATTGAATTTCTGCCTAGAGCGGTTGCTCAGCACCATCACCACGCGGTCATACTTCAACTTCTGAGCACACCGACGCCCAAAGAAGGTATACATATCAAAGCCGTGCGCGGCAAACAAATCCAGCACAGAGCCGGTGTGCGGCAGCATCTCCGGCCTCTTCTCGTGCACATCCCGCCGGGCATCGGTCAGCATGGCAATCTGCGCCTGGCACGTGTCGCAGGCAGCTGAAATGCAACTGGGGAAATTGATGAGATTCTTCTGCTGGCGCAGCCAGGGGGTTGTATCGCGTTCGTACCCGTTAAGGCTCATTCGGTCGGCGCGTATACTCTCGCCCACGTGAACGATGAGTACCACGCCCTCGCCCCCGCGCAGGGTATGCAGCTGGCTCGGCTTGTCCGTGGGAGAGCTGAGACTTTCCACCTGGTTGATGGTAGCTTCGTTTATGGTAAATGCTTCACTGGCAGCAGAATAAAGCTGTGGCACCTCCGTGACCGGCCAGAAAAAGTCAACTTTCTGACGCTGGGGAGGAACCAGCAGGGCAAAAGCCAGGGAAGCCGTGCCAAACAGGCAGGCCGCGTTGAATAAGCTGAGGCTGTGCTGCTTGCGCAGCGTGCGCTTCAGGCCCCAGCAGAACAACACAGAAAGAACAAACGAGAGCGCCAGCATGCCCAGGTTGATGGGCGTCATGTATGCAAGCGCATCATCCCACGATGCTTCTATGGTCTCTGCAACCACCAGCGAGTTGATGCGGGAGCCATATTGCATGTACCCGCATATCTGCATGATTTCGAGCACCAGAAACAGCACCCAGAAGGCAATGGCCCCGGCGCGCAGCACAGCCCAGAGCAACAGCATGCAGCCCATCGTCATCAGCACCGAAAGGTACAAATGCCACGGCGCAGAATACGTGAAGATGTTGCAGGCGCAATCCACCGCCATGGAAAGCAGCAGCACTACCCACAAACAGGCAGATGACGGAAGCAGAGCTTTGCCCAGACGGCGGCAAAGCCACATGCCCAGTCCCGCCAGTGCGGGTAGGACGGCTACGCCCCACCCCCACCACGGGAATTCAAAAGATTCGCGCCAGGTATACGCGCCCTTCCACGCCATAAATGCTGCCACGAGCAACACTACGGCAAAAAAGAAAGCGCGCGATTTTACCCAGCGGAACATACGCTCAAACGAGCATCAGTGCTTACCGCACTTGCATTCGTGGCCTTCGCCGTGCTTACCACAGCATTCGCCCTCGCCGCAGGTGCATTCCTTACCTTCCTGGCAGCCACAGGTGCAATCCGGGCCGCAGTTGCATTTGGAATCACCGCAGTCGCACTTCTTACCGCAGGATTCATTATCGCAATCGCCGCAGTCACCGTGGCAGCCACCGCCGCAGGAGCAGGCGCTCATCTGCTGATTCATGGACTCGGCCACCTCCTCATCACTGGGGGCGGAGCCCTTCTCGATAGCCAGGCAGAGGTACTGATTCACCACGGAGAGCATGTCATCCAGCATCTGGCGAGATTCCAGGAAGCCCTTGCACAGCTCATTTTCCACCACAGCAGAGCGCAGCTGGTCAAACTTGCTGAGTTCCTCCTCAGAGGGGGGCATACCCTCCATGTGCTTGTTACGCAGGGTTTCGCCATATTCGCTCACCTTGCGGAACAGATCCGTGGCTTCCGGGTTCTGGTAGAAAAGACCAATACGGGCCTTGGCGGCCACAACTTTCTGGCTGCCTGCAAAAGCGGCGGCCAGTTCGCCTGCGAGCTTTGCCAGCTCTGGGGTAAGGGAAGTATTTGCCATAACGCGTAGAGACTAGCACATTCTCGTACTGCTTGCAATGCTGTAATGTGTCAATCCGCCTTGGTTTTCACGCGCGCAAAGCCGTTTTCGACAGCGGTTATTTCAACGATATCCCCAACGGCCAATCCGGCGCGGGAGGCAGCATCAACGGGCAGGAACTGGTCACCATACTTCACGCAGAGGTTCTCAGCATCGCCGACTATGCGTCCCGTTGTGCCAACCAGACTCTCCTGCGCTTCCCTGGGTGCATGGCGCATGATGCCCTCCATAACCAGCTTGCGCACACAATGCGTCCACAATGTGTAGTAGAGAGCAGCACAGACAATGAGGATAAGGATATACACCAGCACCGACCACTGCACCGGCAGTTCAAACTGCATCGTGCCCCACAGCGCGAACACCAGCATGGAAAGCCAGGAAAGCACTTCGGTATTGCAGAAGACATCCAGCACCAGCAGCGTAAGGCTGATGGCAAGCATCCAATGCAGGAATGTTCCGTTGGAAATCCCGAAGAAATCAGCAAGAAAAATAGCAGAGTCCATAAGCTTTCCGGAAATCAGCGCTTCAAATCAACCACTGCCGGCACACTGTTGGGCAGATAGACAGTGGAAGC
>JAFZGH010000088.1 GCA_017555465.1 Akkermansia sp.
CCCTCGGATGACGATGATGATGACCTCGACGACTGATTTTTCCTGATACCCCGCTATGCATATCTACGAAACACTTTCACTGGCGCCCACCGGCTTTGTCATGGGCATGGTGCTCATGCTGATGAGTCTGTACGTGCTGCTCTGCCCGGAGAAATTCCGGCGGCAGCTGGGCAGCGCACATTCCAAGAGCAGTGCCGGCACTGTACTGCTGGGCATAGACTTCCTGTGGGTGGCGCTGCTGCTCTTCAAGGCAGACTGGAATGCGCTCTGCATGCCGCTGTTCGAGTTTGAGAACTTCCGCGGCATTCTGCTGCTGCTCTGCCCGGTCATCTGGTTCATCATGAGCAGCATGGCCAAGGAACAACTCTTCGCCCGCGCGCTGGGCTTCTTCCTGCTGCTGCTGGCCATTGTGCCCATGAGCGCAGCCTTCATGAAAGACCCCGCCTCGCGCATCCTCATCCCGCTGTGGTGGTATCCAGTGCTCACCGTGGCCATGTTCTGGGTGGGCAAGCCCTACCTCTTCCGCGACTGGGCCGCCTGGCTGGTGCAGCGCCCTGCCCTCATCTCCGGCATAGCGGTGTTCAATTTCGTATACGGGCTGGCCATCTGCACCTGCGCCGGTCTCTTCTGGTAAACTTTATTCTTCGTTCAAGATTATGATTTCTCTGTACACCGCCGATTACGTGGTCACGCAGAATGATGCGCGCGATATCATCCGGAACGCCGCCGTGGCGGTGGAGGATGGCCGCATCCTGAGCGTGGGGCATACCGATTTGCTCGAAATCCTCTTCCCGGAATGCCGCCGGGTGGATCTGGGGCACGCAGTCATCATGCCCGGCCTCATCAACGCCCACACGCATGTTTCCATGAGCCTGCTGCGCGGGTATTCCGATGACAAGGCGCTCATGGACTGGCTCACGCAGGATATTTTCCCGGCAGAGGCGAAGCTCACCCCCGAACTGGTGGAGCTGGGGGCCATGTTCTCCCTGGCAGAAATGATACGCACCGGCACCACCGCGTTCTATGATATGTACATGCACCAGCGCAGCGTGTTCCGCGCGGCAGATAAGCTGGGCATGCGCGCTGTCATGGGCGAAAGCGTCACCCAGTTCTTCCCCTCCCTCACCTGCAAGGATGCCGAGGCCTACTTCGACCTCGTGCGCGTCCAGGCAGACGAATGGAAAGGCCACCCGCGCATCCGCCAGGCCATTCTGCCCCACGCCCCCTACACCACCAACCCGGAGCTGCTCACCAAGTGCCGCGCCCTGGCAGATGAAACGCAGTCACTCTTCGGCATGCACCTGGCAGAGACAGAGAGCGAAACCCAGACCTGCCTGCAGAACTTCGGCATGCGCCCCATTCCCTACTGCGAAAGCCTGGGGCTGCTGCAGCCGGATTCCACCTTCTTCCACGTGGTGCACGCGGATGAGCGGGATATGGAGCTGCTCAACGAGGGGCGCTGCGCCGTGGTGCACAACCCCGCCAGCAACATGAAGCTCGCCAGCGGTGTGGCCCCCATCGGCGCCATGCTGCGCTACCGCATCCCCGTGGCGCTGGGCACAGACGGCCCCGCCAGCAACAACGCCCAGAACATGGTGCGCGAGATGTACATGGCAAGTCTGCTGCAAAAGGTGCAGAACCTCGACTCCACCGCCTGCCCCGCCCAGCTCGCGCTGGACATGGCCACCCGCGGCGGCTCCGATGCCCTGCACGAACCGCTCATCGGCACGCTGGAACCCGGCATGAAAGCCGACTTCATCGCCCTCGACCTCACCACGCCCAACATGCAGCCCGTGCACAACATCGTTTCCAACATCGTGTACGCCGCCACCGGGCTGGAAAACAAGCTCACCGTGGTGGATGGCCAGGAACTCTACCGCGACGGCAAGTTCCTCACCTGCGATTACGAGGCGCTCTGCGCCGAAATGAAGGCCATTCACGGCTGGGAGAAGAAATAAGCAGTGAACACCACGGCTCTGGAAGATTTGTGCTGGGCGGCCATCGACTTTGAATCCGCCGGCACCGCACCGGGCGAAACCGATTGCCCGGTGCAGATTGGCATTGTGCGCGTAGAAAAGCTTTTTTCTGCCGAGCCGCAGGTTTTCACCAGCTACATCGCCTGCCACCGCCCGGTGCGCTGGAGCGCCGCCAGGGTACACGGCATCACCACCGACATGCTGCGCGGTGCACCGGCCTTTGCTGAACTCTGGCCGCAGATTCGCAACATGCTGCGCGGCGCAGTAGTGCTGGGGCACAACCCCGCCACAGAAAAACGCTTCTTAAAGGCATTTCCCGGCCACGGATTCGGCCCCTGGGTGGACACCCTCGCCCTGGCCCGCCAGGCTGCTCCCGATTTGCCAGACCACGCCCTCTCCACCATCTGCGAGGCGCTCGGCATCACCCACCAGGTGAGCAGCCTCATCACCGATGCTGCCCACACCCGCTGGCACGACGCCCTTTTCGACGCCGCCGGCTCCCTGCAGCTCCTGCGCACCCTCGTGCAGGCCCTCGGCATGCACCGCACCACCCTGCGGGATATAGCTTTCGCGGTGAGCGA
>JAFZGH010000089.1 GCA_017555465.1 Akkermansia sp.
AACTGGCCGATGAGGTCCTGCGTGCCGCCCTTGCTCTCCTTCATGGCTTCCAGGAACTTCTTGGTGCCGGAGTGGGCGATTGTGCCAAGGAACTCAACGACTTCCTCCTGGGTCATACCGATGCCGCTATCGGCAATGGTGAGAGTGCCGGCTTCCTCATCGGTGGTAATGGTGATACGAAGAGCGCGTTCGGGTTCGTAGATATCAGTCTGGGTAAGCTGCTTGAGGCGCAGTTTCTCCAATGCGTCAGATGCGTTGGAAACCAGCTCGCGCACAAAGACCTCGCGGTCGCTGTAGAATGCATGAATCACAATGTCCAGCAGCTGCCGGACCTCCGTCTGGAACTGATGCGTATTTGCCATAGTTGCGTTTTCAATGAAGTTTGCCCCTATTCTACTGTCCCGCTGCATAAAATCAAGCGGCTATTGTGGCAGCAGAAAACAGGAAGACATGTCTCGAAAATTTAAGATTTCCTAAGCTTCCGCCTTGTAATTCACGCACATGCGTGATAGAATGCAGTCAATCCATGAGCAAAGACATCACACCCGTATACCTGCAGGAAAATCCGAGCCTCATCCAGAAGATGTTCGGGGACTACTATCTGGAATACGCCTCCTACGTGATTCTGGAGCGCGCCGTGCCGCATATCATTGACGGGCTGAAACCCGTGCAGCGCCGCATTCTGCACTCCATGGAGCGCATGGACGACGGCCGCTACAACAAGGTGGCCAACATTGTGGGCGATACCATGAAGTACCACCCGCACGGTGATGCCTCCATCGGCAGCGCACTGGTAACCCTGGGGCAGAAGGGCCTGCTCATTGACCCGCAAGGTAACTGGGGCAACATTCTCACGGGCGATGCCGCCGCTGCTCCGCGATACATCGAGGCGCGCCTCTCCCAGTTTGCCAAAGACGTGGTGTACAGCCCGAAAGTGACCGAGTGGAAGATGAGCTACGACGGCCGCAACAAGGAACCCGTGGCGTTGCCCGTCAAGTTCCCGCTGCTGCTGGCACAGGGGGCGCTGGGCATTGCCGTGGGCATGAATTGCCTGATTCTGCCGCACAATTTCAACGAATTGATTGACGCCGCCATCCATTACCTGCGCGGCGAGGAGTTCGAACTGTACCCGGACTTTGCCACCGGGGGCCTGCTGGATGTGAGCGGCTACAACGACGGCACTGGCAACAGCCGCCTGCGCTGCCGCGCCCGGCTTGACACCAGCGCAAAAAAACTCATCCGCATCACCGAAATCCCCTACGGCACCACCACGGAATCCGTCATCCAGAGCATCGAGAATGCCATGGAGAAAGGCAAGCTGAAGGTGGCAAAAATCGAGGACAACACCGCCGCCACGGCTGATATCCTGATTCACCTGCAGGCCGGGCAGGATGTGGAAAAGACCTGCAACGCCCTGTACGCCTTCACCGAATGCCAGGTGAGCATCTCTCCCAAGGCCGTGGTGATTGTGGACCGCAAGCCTGTGTTCATGGGCGTGAGCGAGATTCTCAAAATCAACGTGGATAACACGAAGGAAACCCTGCGCCGCGAGCTGGAAGTGCAGCTGGCCGAGCTGCAGGAAAGCTGGATGCAGGCCAGCTTGGAAAAAATCTTCATTGAAAACCGCATCTACAAGGTGCTGGAAGAAAGCGAAAGCTGGGAGCAGTCGCTCGCCGAAATCGAGGAGCGCCTGCAGCCCTTCGTGCAGGACTTCATCCGCCCCATCACCCGCGACGACATCATCCGCCTCACGGAAATCCGCATCAAGAAGATTGCCAAATACGAAATCCACGAAGCCGAGGAACACATCCACGGGCTGGAGGAGGAAATTGACCAGTGCCGCAAGAACCTGGCCCAGCTCACCAAGTACACCATCCGCTGGTTCGAGAAGCTGCAGAAGAAGTACGGCGCCAACTGGCCACGCCGCACCGAGCTGACCACATTCGACACCGTGACCCGCGCCGTGGCTGCCGTGGAGAATGAAACGCTCTACATCGACGAGGAGGGCTTTGCGGGCTACGGCATCAAGAAGGGTGGCGAGGCTATCGACAAGTGCTCCACCATGAGCGATATCCTGGTGATTGACAACCAGGGGGTGCTCACCGTGCGCCGCGTGCAGGAGAAGTTCTACGTAGGCAAGAAGCTGCTGCACATCAGTGTGCTGCGCCCCTCAGACGACTGGGTGTTCAACATGATTTACCGGGATGGCAAGGAAGGCATCACCTATGCCAAGCGCTTCAAACTCGGCGGTTTCACCCGCGATAAGGAATACGAGCTTACCCAGGGAACCAAGGGCAGCCGCGTCTTCTTCTTCACCGTGCACAAGACGGAGGAGGAAAGCAGCGCAATGTCTGTAAATGTCTACCTGAAAAACCAGCTGCGCCGCCTGCGCAGACCGATTCCCTTCGATTTCGGCAAACTGCGGGTCAAGGGCCGTAATGTGCTGGGCAACATCGTCACCAAGAACCAGGTGGAACGCATTGCCCGCATCATGCCCGTGGCTGCGGAAGCCCCCGCTGATGAAGCCCCGGTCACAGACACAGAAGCCCCCATTGAGGCCACCGCCCCCGTTGCGCCCGTGCCGGAAACTCAGGTTGCCGACGCCCCTGCTCCGCAGGTGCTTCCGCCAGATGACGAGCACGAGCAGATGGGCTTCGATTTCTGATGAATAACTGATACAGCCAGCCCCGCTTCTGCGGGGTTGCTTTTTGCCCCGGCCTGTGCTAAACTGCAGAGCATGGAAGAGTGGATTATGATTGATATGCCCAGTGCCACGGAGCTGTGGAATATGGGGTGGTTTCGCTGTGCGGTGACCATTGCCAT
Organism: Akkermansia sp.; assembly: GCA_017555465.1. Taxonomy (GTDB): domain Bacteria; phylum Verrucomicrobiota; class Verrucomicrobiia; order Verrucomicrobiales; family Akkermansiaceae; genus Akkermansia. The sequence goes on from JAFZGH010000089.1 coordinate 2,824, forward strand.
TGGTATTATCCTCAGCGTGGCCTGTAAACTGATTTTCCGCCCGGTGAGCCGGAAACTACCCTACCAGGCCTCCAAGCTACTCGAAAAAGCCCTGCTGGCACTGCTGTGGGTCTTTGTGATTGTACATGCCCTGCG
>JAFZGH010000012.1 GCA_017555465.1 Akkermansia sp.
GACAAAACAACATGCAAAGAGCGGCAGTTTTACGACTGCCGCTCTTTGTTTTTCAGCGCTTTGTGCATCAAATCAGGACAGTGGGCGTACGTCCTCGGGTTGGGGGCTAAACAACCATTTCTTTCTTGTGCATTTATTTCGTCATTTGGAGAAAATTTGCTTGATGTCCCCCTCTAGTATGGTCGGATTAAAGCATTATCTTTTAGTTGTTTATCTTCTCACTTTTCTCCTGTTTTTCCATCATGAAACTGCATCTCCCCCTTTCCTTGCGCCGTGCGGTATTTTTTTGTCTCAAAACAAACAAAACTTGACACAACATTCAGAACTGCTAGTATAACAATACGTAGCGAACATGAACAGAAAAAAATATTTATATCATACGGAAATCAAATATATTACGATTCTCTGAAGCGTCTCGAAAAGATGGCGCTTGAGACCGGCGTTTTCGACACCGTCATCATGTATACGGACAAAGATCTGCCTGATGACATTAAGCAACACCCCTTGATACAATACTCGCGAGGTGGTGGATACTGGCTCTGGAAACCATATTTTACGCTCAAGGCATTAAAGGAGGTGGCCGGTTCGGATGACATCGTCATCTACTCCGATTCCGGGAATGAAGTGTTTGCCCATCGGGAATGGGACGAGTATTTTGAAATTCTGAAAACCCACAGCGCCATCTGTTTCAAATACGGTGATCTGATGAAATGCAGGACTCGCAAAGAATTACTTGATGCATTTGCCGACACATGCCACAACTTGCCGGAACGATACCAGATTATGGGCGCCCTTTCTCTTTGGTCACACCGGGCGCTTCCCATTGTAGAAGAATGGTACCATGCCATGTTCGACCATCCGGAATGGGTAATTGATGTAATGCCTGACGAAATGGCACATCAGGAACGAGCTTTCAAGGAACATCGGCATGATCAGGCTGTACTCTCATGCGTATTTTTCAAAAACCAGGAAGCATATCATGCCAAACTCATGTGGCAGCGTTGTGAATCATACCGAAAAAATGGCCAGGCTGTCTTCTGCGCTCGCATCGCCAACACCCCGGAACGCAAGAACGGAAGGCCGCACAAACCGCGCCGCCTGATTTCAAGGATACGGAGCCGCATCCGCCTTCAATTCCGAAACCTGCGAGAATACATATACACGCGTATCCTCTGATACACGCCTCTCTCGAAACCATGTCTGAAGAGCAGCAGACATGGTTTCTGTATCTACATTCTCTAAACCGTGTGCCAGCTCTCCGGCAGAAGTCCCGGAGTCTTGCGACCATCTGCATACCAGGAAGCAGGCGAAACAACGCACTTGCCAGGGTTGGCAATCAACCAGGCCCCCCACCAGCTGAATGTACTGTTGGCCGTAATGGCATGTGCACAATGGCGCATCAGATTAATATCCAGATGCGCACCGTCCGCAGCACTGTTGATATCCACCAGGGTCATCTGGTGCCTGGTTTTGTAATTTTCACGCACCCATTCCGGGTCATCCGTGAACACAAATAAATGGATATCATCGCCTGCTTTTTCTTCCACAAGCGCTTCCGCCCGCCGATAGTATTCAGCATCACAACAGCCGAAAACCGCTGCCACAGAAGATTTCAGATAATCCCCACGGCGGATATGAAGCATCACCGCCTTTTCACCCGCTGCTTTGATTTTCTGAATCATCTGCCTGTTTGCCTCATTCAGCTGCTCTTCGGGCAAAGCCAGATCCGCCAGCAACTGTTCGCGCACAGATTCGGCGTACTCTGCCTTCTGGAAAAAGCCTCTCAACACGGAGGGAGCGGGAACCGATTTCAGATTAGCCAGGCAAAAATCCCTGTCACGTTCCCGGAAAAATGAACGGCGCACATGCAAGGCCTTGCGAATCCTGCCAAGCAGGCCCTTTCCGTATATCACCTGCTGGGCATAACCAACAGGAACAACCGAAAGGGAGAGAGGATACATTCCCATGCCATAATGTCTGGGGGTTGCCTTGCGCAACTGGCCGCCAAACTCCGGGAACCACGATACATCCAACTGCACGCCCCCACCGGCAACCTGCTCCAGTGCTTTGGCAAAGGCGTACTGAAACAGCTGATTACCCAGTCCGTCCGTCAATTGAACGACAATCGCTCCAGAGTCTGATGTGCCTTTACCCTTCATGAAAACACCTATCTACCCTTCAGAGTATATGACACCACTCAATGAATGTACAGCTTTTTCTATCAGTAAACAGTCGTATGCTCGACATTAATCTTCCCGATGTCCATAATTCCAGACTTTGCACATGGGGCTTCAACGCAAAAAGCTTGACAAAACTCCCTGACAGGGCTAGAAATAGGCATACCAGACAAGCTCCGCAGCGCATCATGAAAGGAATAGTTCTAGCCGGTGGATCAGGCACGCGTCTCTACCCTATCACCAAGGGTGTGAGCAAGCAATTACTGCCGGTCTTTGACAAACCCATGGTGTACTATCCTGTTTCAGTACTCATGCTGGCTGGCATCCGGGAAATCCTCATCATCACCACCCCGCATGATTTGGAAAATTTCCAGCGTCTATTGGGCGATGGCAGTGATTACGGCGTTCACTTCACTTATGCGGTACAACCCAATCCTGATGGTCTGGCCCAGGCATTTATCATCGGTAAAGACTTTATCGGGGATGATGATGTCTGTCTGATTCTGGGGGACAGCATTTTCTACGGCAGCGGGCTCACCGGGCTTCTCCAGCAAGCCATTCAGCAAGTGCAACAGGAACGGAAAGCCACCATTCTGGGCTATCAGGTACAGGAACCTCAACGGTACGGAGTGGCAGAAATCGATAGAGCAGGTAACTGCCTCTCCATCGAAGAAAAGCCAGCACAGCCAAAATCAGACTACGCCGTTGTAGGGCTTTACTTCTACCCCAACGATGTGGTGCAACTCGCCACCAAAGTCACGCCATCCGCGCGGGGCGAGCTGGAAATCACCAGCATCAACCAGGCATATCTGCAACAACAGCGGCTCAAACTCCAGCTTCTGGGCCATGGATTCGCCTGGCTGGATATGGGAACGCCCGATTCGCTCAGCGAAGCATCCACTTTTGTGGAAGTTATCCAGAAGCGCCAAGGTTTCATCATTGCCTGTCTGGAGGCCATCGCGTACCGGAACGGCTGGCTGAGCAAAGAAAAGTTAGCTGAAATTGCCCGCCCCATGGCGCACAATGCCTACGGACAGCATCTCATGTCACTCATCAAATGAAGAACATCCTCATAACCGGCGGAGCTGGTTTCATCGGCTCCCATGTCGTGCGGCATTTCGTCAGGAAATACCCGGAATACCACATCATCAATCTGGATGCTCTTACCTACGCCGGCAATCTGGCTAATTTGCACGATATCGAAGACGAGCCAAACTACACCTTCCTCAGGGCCGATATCCGGCATTATGAACAGATGACCGACATCATGCAAAAACACAAGGTGGACGGCGTCATTCATCTGGCAGCAGAAAGCCATGTAGACCGCTCCATCAACGCCCCCCTCACCTTTGCCCACACTAATGTCATCGGCACACTGAACCTGCTGGAAGCCGCCCGCCATTACTGGGCCGGAAACTGGAAGGGCAAACACTTTTACCACATCTCCACCGATGAGGTCTTCGGGGCATTGGAATTAAATCAACCCGATGCCTCATTCCAGGAAACAACTCCATACGCCCCCCACAGCCCATACAGCGCGTCTAAAGCCGGCAGTGACCATTTTGTGCGAGCCTTTCACGACACCTATGGCATGCCGACCGTCGTAACCAACTGCTCCAACAACTACGGTCCGAACCAATTCCCGGAAAAACTCATCCCGCTCACCATTCATAACATCCTCTTCGGCAAACCCATTCCCATCTACGGCAAAGGGGAAAATGTGCGCGACTGGCTGCACGTGGAAGACCACGCCCGCGCCATCGACACCATCTTCCACCGAGGCAGAATTGGCGAAACCTACAATATCGGAGCGCGCAATGAATGGAAAAATATCGATTTGGTCAAGCTGATTATCAACATCACAGACCGCCTGCTGAATCGTCCGTCAGGCTCAAGTGAAGCACTCATCACCTACGTGACCGACCGCCCCGGGCACGACTTGCGCTACGCCATCGATTCCTCCAAACTCGAACAGGAACTCGGGTGGGCTCCCGGTATTTCCTTTGAAAAAGGGATAGAAAACACGATACGCTGGTATCTCGACAACCAGAAGTGGATGGATAACATCATCTCCGGTAAATACATGCAGTACTACGACAAGCAAAATGCTTGAAATGCGGCAGGGGGTGAGATAAAATGCCGAGCGTTATGGCAGAAAAGCCCGCACTCAGCCCCATGATGGACCAGTACCTGCGCATGAAGCAGTCACTGCCGGGGGATGTGTGGCTGTTTTTCCGTCTGGGGGATTTCTACGAGATGTTCTTCGAGGACGCAGTGGAATGCTCCGCCGCGCTGGGGCTTACGCTCACCAAGCGCCAGACCATCCCGATGTGCGGCGTGCCCTACCACGCCGCGGAGGGCTACATTGGCCAGGCGGTGAAACTGGGCAAGCGCATTGCCATTGCAGAGCAGATGGCCACCCCCGTACCCGGCAAGCTGGTGCCGCGTGAAATCACCCGCATCATCTCCGCCGGCACCCTGGCAGACATGAGCTTGCTGGACTCCGGGGAACACAACTACATAGCCGCCTGTTTCCACGACAAAGCCACCTGGGGGCTCGCCTGCGCCGACCACACCACCGGCGAATTCACCGTAGCAGACTACCCGAACCTTGAGGCCATGAGCGAGGAAGTGGCCCGCATCCACCCGCGGGAGCTGCTCATCAGCCAGGAGCAGGCAGAGGATTTCCCGGGCATGCCCGTCACCCTGCTCTACGATGGCTACACCTTCCTGCCCGGCCTGGCAGATACATTCCTGAAATCCCATTTCCGCGTGCACTCGCTGGAAGGCTTCGGCTGCGCCCACCTGGGCCCGGCTCTGGGGGCGGCCACCGCCATTCTGCACTACCTGAAGCACCAGCTGCGCCGCCAGACCGACCACCTGCGCACCCTCTCGCTGCGCGCCACGGAAAACGCGGTGATGATTGACACCGCGAGCCGCCGCAACCTGGACCTGGTGGAGGCCCGCGGCGGGCACAAGAACACCCTGCTGGGCACGCTGGATAAGACCAGCACCCCCATGGGCGCGCGCAAGCTGCGCGACTGGATTCTGCACCCCACCTGCAGCATGCAGGAACTGCTGCGCCGCCAGGACCTCATTGCCGGTTTTCTGAAAGAACCGTTCCTGATGTCGGAGCTGCGCAATTCCTTCAAGGGAGTACGCGATACGGAGCGCCTGGTTTCCCGGCTTTCTCAGGGGGCGGGCAATGCGCGTGACCTGCTGGCGCTGGGCACCTCGCTGGAGCACCTGCCCGCCATTGTTTCTGACCTGGAAGCCCTGCAGCAGCACGAGGAGCAGTTCACCCCCCTGCTCTCCCGCCTGGGCAATTTTGACGAGCTCACCTCCCTGCTCACCAGTGCCGTGGTGGATGAACCGCCCGTCACCATCAAGGAGGGCGGCATGATCCGGGACGGCTACGATGCCCGGCTCGATGAACTGCGAGCCGCCTCCCGCGAGGGCAAGGACTGGCTGGCTGACCTGGAAGCCCGCGAACGCGCCGCCACTGGGATTGATTCGCTCAAAATTCGCTATAACAACGTATTCGGCTACTACATCGAGGTCACCAAGGCCAATTTCTCCAAAGTGCCCACCGACCGCTATGTACGCAAGCAGACCCTGGCCAATGCCGAGCGATTCGTGACCGATGAGCTCAAGAAAATGGAAGGCACCATCCTGGGGGCAGATGAACGCGCCCGCCAGCTGGAATACGAGCTCTTCTGCCACCTGCGCGAACAGGTGGCGCAGTACATCGACCGCATCCAGGCCACCTCGGAGGCCCTGGCAGAGGCCGATGTGCTCCTCGCCCTGGCTGAAACAGCCCAGCGCTACCGCTACTGCCGCCCGGTGCTGGACATGAGCCGGGATCTGCACATCGTCAACGGCCGCCACCCGGTCATCGAGCAGGTGCAGACCGAATCCGCTTTTGTGCCCAACGATACCGAAATGCAGGCGGAGACCCAGCGCGTGCTCATCCTCACCGGGCCCAACATGGCCGGCAAAAGCACCTACATCCGCCAGGTGGCCCTCATCACCCTCATGGCGCAGATTGGTTCGTATGTACCGGCAGATTCCGCCCGCATCGGCCTGGTAGACCGCATTTTCTGTCGCGTGGGCGCCAGCGATGACATCGCCCGCGGGCAATCCACCTTCATGGTGGAAATGAGTGAAACCGCCCTCATCCTCAACAATGCCACCGACCGCTCCCTGGTCATTCTGGACGAGATAGGCCGCGGCACTGCCACTTTCGACGGTCTTTCCATTGCCTGGGCCGTGGCAGAGCACCTGCACGATGTACTGGGCTCCCGCACCCTCTTTGCCACCCACTACCACGAAATGGTAGACCTGGAGCACACCCACCCCGCCGTGAGCAACTGGCATGTGGAAGTGCGCGAGTGGAAAGACGAAATCGTCTTCCTGCGCAAAGTACTGCCCGGCCCGGCAGACAAATCATACGGCATCCAGGTGGCTCGCCTCGCCGGCCTGCCCACCCCCATCATCGACCGCGCCAAGCAGATTCTCACCCACCTGGAGATGAGCGCCGGAGCCCGCGAGCCCAAGGCAAACCGCCGCAAGCGAGCCAAGGAAAGCGGTATGCCCTGCGCCGAGGAAGCAGATGTTGCCCAGCTGGATATGTTCAGCATGCTCGATGAAGGTATTTAGTGGCATTTCATGCCACTAAATACAAAATGTACCTCAATCACCAAAAATGAGCTTGACTTACAAGCCCGCAGGCATATACTGAGATTGTTATCAAGCAACATATGAAAACTCTTCCCCTTATTGCTCTTCTTGCCGTAGCCGCCACTGTTCAGGCAGCTCCTGCCCTGCAGCCTTCTGATCTCTCTGAAAAGACGCTCACAAGCATTGCCACCGAGCGCCAGAAAGCCAGCATCGACAAGTACAACAAAGCCGTGGCACGCGCAGAGAAAGAACGCGCCAAAGCCATGAAAGACGCCCAGAAGATTACCCAGAAGAACGATGAAGGCATGAAGAAGACCATCCAGCGCCGCCAGCTCAACACCATGCTGCCCCCCAGCGAGCGCACTCCGGAGGCACCCCGCAAGGCTTCTGATTACACCATCCGCTACTGATTTTCCCTCATCTCTCTATCCCCATGCAGGAAACACGCCAGGTGTTTCCTGCTTTTTTTGTGCTTTATACTTGAAAAAACGGGCATTTATGCCATAATGAGTCTGGATAACGTTGCTTATGGCAGACGCTGAAGAAGATTTCTACAAAGAGCCGACCCGCAAGGAATGGGCCGGATTCTGGACACTGGTAGCCGTGCAGGCGCAGAACGCCTTTAATGAAAAGGCGGTTCAGTTCCTGCTCATTCCCCTGGGCGTGTGGCTCTGGGGTGCAGACGGCAGCACGCTGGAATACATTCTGGGCGCCATTTTCGTGCTGCCCTACATTCTGTTCTCTCCGCTGGTAGGCTGGCTGGCAGACTGTTTCTGCAAGACCCGCATCATCCAGGTCATGAGCGTGGTGCAGATATTCGTGATGAGCTGCATGCTCTTCTGCTTCTACCAGCACGACATGTACGCCGCCATCCTCTGGTTTGCCGTCTTTGCCACGCAGGCCACCATCCTCTCCCCCGCCAAAAAGGGCATTGTCAAGGACCTGCTGGGCTCCAAATACATCGGGTTCGGCTCCGGCATCATTGAAATGAGCCTGGTCTTTGTGCTGCTCGTAGCACAGATTGGCGTCTTCTTCTGGTTCTCCTACCTGCTGGGCGCATACGAGGCACAGAACTCACCCACGTACAATGCCGAGCAGCTGGCCGGGTGGGATTCCGTCATTCTGCCCACCTGGGTCTTTGTTTCGCTGGCCTGCGTGGTGTGTGCTGCCTCCTTCCTGGTGCCGAAATACCCGTCCAAGAAAGCCAAGCCTTTCAGCTGGAGCCTGCTGTATGAGCACTTCGGCCAGATTAAGTACCTGTGGCAGGACCGTTTGCTGCGCCTCAGCGAGCTGGGCATTGCCTACTTCTGGTGCCTGGCGGGTTCGCTTTTCCTGATTCTGATTCAGATCGCCAAGGGGATGCAGGCCGTAGACCCCAGCGTGGACTTCTCGCTGCAGTGCGGCATCCTCATGGCCTGGATGACCGGCGGCGTGGTGCTGGGCGGCGTGGTTGCCTCCCAGCTCTGCAAGGGCAAGAATGAGCTCGGCCTCATTCCCTTCGGCGCCATCGGCATCACCGTGTGCACCCTGCTGCTCACCATTTTCGAGGTCAACACCTACACCAGCAACACACTGCTGGCGCTCACCGGTGCATTCGGCGCAGCCTACCTGGTGCCGCTCAACGCCTTCCTGCAGGATAACTGCGACCCCAACAACCGCGGCAACATCATCGCCGCCGGCAACCTCATCGATAACCTCATGGGCCTGGTGGCCGTGATTATCATGTGGGCCATGTATGAGATTTTCGGCGCTTCCCCGCAGCAGCAGTTCTTCGTACTGTTCCTGCTGAGCTTCTTCATCCTCATCTGCTCACTGCGCCTGATTCCCCAGGAATTCATCCGCATGATCGGCATCTGGTGCCTGCAGCTGGTATACCGCCCGCGTGCCATCAACCTGGAGCGCCTGCCCATGCGCGGCGGCGCGCTGCTAGTGGTGAACCACGTGACCTACGGCGACGCCCTGTTCCTGACCATGGTGTGCCCGCGCCCGGTGCGCTTCATCGTGGCAGAGGAATTCATGGCCATGCGCCTGCTGGGCTGGGTGCTGGAACTCTTCAACTCGCTGCCCATCTCCACCCGCAACCCGCGAGAAGCAATCATCAAAGCCGCCCGCGCCATTGAAAACGGCGATATCATCTGCATCTTCCCCGAGGGGCAGCTCACCCGCAGCGGGTGTCTCACTCCCATTCGCCGCGGCATGGAAATGATTGCCCGCCGCGCCAAGGCGCCCATTATCCCGGTGTACATGGACGGCCTCTGGGGCAGCATTTTCTCCTTCTCCCGCAACCGTTTCTTCACCAAACTGCCCAAGACCCTCAACTACAACTTCACGGTAGCATTCGGCGCACCGCTCAACCCGGAAACCTTCACCAGCCGCACCGTGCTGCGCGCCTTCCGCGAACTCTCGGCCACCTGCCTGGAAACAGCAGATGACATGAGCCGCGAGGGGCTCATCCGCTCACTGGAGGAACGGGGCAGCAAACCGCTGGTATTCTATCCCGGCGGAGCCCTGACCGCCATCCAGATTGCCGCGGCGCTCATCTCCCGCCAGGCAGATGAACAATTCCCCCTGCTGGCGCGCAAATGGCTGCAGCTGCTCATTGAAGGCACAGAAGACCGGCTCGCCTTCCACCGCCATTGGTTGAACGCCTGCCAGGTGCGCCGCGTGAACGCCCTCAAGGAAGGCCGCCACCACCTGCTCACCACCGTGGGCCATGGCGAGCCGCAGGAACTGGTCATGGCCGTGCTCTGGCCGCTCATCACGCGCACCCCGGTGCACCTGATAGAAGACCCGCAGGAAACGCTGGATTCCACTATCTCACAGATTGTGGGCGGAGCACACATGCGCCGCATCCTGCTCACCACCATCCCGCCGCGCCAGATTCCGTTCTACGACTTCAGCGGCGGCCCCGCCATTTCCACCCCCAATATGCGCTGGCGTCCCTGCCTGTGCACCCCCATGGGCAATATCATTTCAATGAGCATGTGCCACAGCGTGTTCAAGATGAGCGACGGCACCATCCAGCTGGGTGTACGCCCGCGCACCCGTGGTCTGCTGCTGCCCGGCTACCGGGTGGACGCGCCCAACGAAGGCACCACCGCTATCATCAGCGCCCCGTCGCTGCGCTCGGAATACACCCTGCCCCCGCACATCTATCTGGATGAAAGCGGCTTCCTGGCAGAGCTTTCCTGATGTTTAACAGGCGGGACTAAAGTCCCGCGCTCCGGACAAGCATCACAACTCGCGGCCAAAGACCGCTGAAGCACGGCCGCTGGATTCCAGCGCCTGCAGGCGGGCAGCGGGCAGCACACTGCGGGGGAGCGGGTCGTAGTGCATGCGGTCGCGGAAATAATCCACCGCGCTCTGCGATATGGCAAAAATGCGGCTGAAGCCCATGCTGCGGGCTTTCTCCTCTACAAAGCGGCACATGGCCTTGCCATAGCCCCGCCCCTCATAGCTGGTCTTGATAAACAGGCAGCCCAACTCGGCGCAAGCCTCCTCCGGGTAGGGATACAGAGCCACGCAGCCCACAATGGTATCATCCAGCGTATACACGTAATAACTCTGCAGGTTCTCGGAAATACTTTCGTAACTGCGGTGTACCAGCTTGGCATCAGCCACGCTGCGGGCAATCATGGAAAGCAGCTCCGGGATATCATCCACCCGCAACGGGCGGATTTCGCGGTACGAGTCGGCGTGCACCATAGCGCCCACGCCTTCCTCAGAGAACAACTCATCCAGCAGCACGCCGCGGCGCAGGCCATCCAGCAAATGCACGCGGGAAATTCCCTGGCGGCAGACGAATGCCGCCTGCAGCAGCGTTTCAGAATAGCTGCAATCGTTTACATGCTGCTCCACTTCGCTTTCCGACACAGAGAACATGGGCACCCCGCCCTGACTGGGCACCTCGCCCACCTGCAGGCAGATGTACTTGGCAGCACCCAGCGCCAGCGCCATGCTCACGCAGGCCTCGTGGAAGCGACCCTCTGCCCCGGCAGCAACCAGGGCCACCTGGCGGCGCTCCACAATCTCGCGCACGCGCGCCACAGCAGCAGCACCTGCCGTGAGCGGCAGCTCCGCCACCGCGGTGTGCATCTCACACTCACCGGCGCGCAGTGACAGTTTGGCAGTGTCATCGCCTTCTGCTACCAGCACCAGGCGCACGCCTACTTCATGCAGGGCATCGGCATCCAGCAGGGCATCCACCAGCTCCTCAGCCTGCAGCAGCCGGGCGGCCACATGCACCACAAACAGGCGACCGTAGAAATACGGCACATACTCCAGCACAGAACGAACATTCATAGCAGATTCAACGTCACGTGCAGAGTATGTGCCTGTAACAATCAGGCTTTATCTTCGTTCTTACCAGTGAAGAGCTCCGGCACATAGCCGGAATCCACCGCGCCGATAGTCATGCCCTCTTCCTCATCGGCCAGGGGCATATCGCCGGTGTTCTTCACCACATAGGCATCCAGATTGGCGGAGGGCTTCAGCTTGAAGCTCACCTTCTTCTTGGGCAGCGTAATCTTCTTTTCGCTGAACGGCACGGCCTGGGCCATGGCACCGCTCACGGATTCACCGAATTCTTCCGGCTCCTCGGCAGGCATCTCATCCAACACGGGCAGCGGGGCGGGCTCCAGCCCGGCGGCGCGCTGGCGCTCGTGAATCAGCTGCATCTGCTCGCGCAGCACGGAAAGCAGGTCGCCATTGCCCAGAATATCAGTCACATCGGAATCTTCCTCATCAGCGTTGCTGGTGGGCAGGCTGGCCAGGAAGTCCTCGAAGGCTGACAGGTTCGTCGTGCTGCGGAACAGGCCGTTGAGAATCTCGTAGTCGATGTTCTGCATCAGGCTCTCGAAGATGCTGTAGGCCTCGCGCTTGTATTCCACCAGCGGGTCACGCTGGCCCTGGGCGCGCAGACGCACACCTTCGCGCAGGGCGTCCATATCTGTCAGGTGCTTCTGCCAAAGCTTGTCGATAGCCTGCAGCATAATGGAGCGCTCCATCTGGTCGATGCGGTCGGGGCGTTCCCCGGCCACCTTCTTCTCGTACATCTCCTTCACGCGGTTGATGATGAGTTCGGCCACTTCCTCCGGTGTCTTGCCCTTCAGGTCGGATTCCTTCTCGCTCCAGCCCATGGGGAAGGTGGAGTTCACCCACTGCAGCAGGTCGGTGTAGCGGAATGCACCCGTCTCATCCTCATTCAGGTAAAGGTCGCACTTGTTGTGCGTACCGTTCACGAGGCATTCGTAAAGCATCTCGCGCGGGTCTTCGCACAGCAGGGCATCATTGCGCATGGCGTATACAATCATGCGCTGCTGGTTCATCACATCATCATAATCCAGCACGTGCTTGCGCCACATGTAGTTGCGCTGCTCCACGCGCTTCTGTGCGCCTTCGATGATGCGGTTCATGAGTACGTTTTCCACGGCCTCACCCTCCTGCATGCCGAAGCGGTCCATCATCTTGGTCATGCGTTCGCTGCCGCCGAAATTGCGCATCAGGTCATCCTCAAAGGACAGGAAGAACTGGGAACCGCCGGGGTCGCCCTGGCGGGAGCAACGGCCACGCAGCTGGCGGTCGATGCGGCGGGATTCATAGCGCTCTGTGCCCAGCACAAAGAGGCCGCCCAGCTCTGCTACGCCTTCACCCAGCTTGATATCGGTACCACGACCGGCCATGTTGGTGGACACGGTCACAGCGCCGCGCTGGCCGGCGCGGGCCACAATCTCGGCTTCGCGCTGGTGGTTCTTGGCGTTCAGCACCTCATGCGGCACCTTGGCAAAGCTCAGCATGCGGGAAAGAGTCTCGGAGGCTTCCACGCTGGCCGTACCCACCAGAACCGGCTGCCCCTTCTTGTGCAGCTCCACAATCTTGCCCACCACGGCGTTGTACTTCTCGCGGCGGCTGCGGAAAATCAAATCATTCTGGTCCTCGCGGATGCAGGGGCGGTTCGTGGGAATCGGCAGCACGTCCAGCTTGTAGATATCGTGGAATTCAGCCGCTTCCGTCTCTGCCGTACCGGTCATACCGGCCAGGCGGGAATACAGGCGGAAGTAGTTCTGGATGGTGATGGTGGCGTAGGTCATGTTCTCGGCCTCCACCTCCACGCCTTCCTTGGCTTCCACGGCCTGGTGCAGGCCTTCGCTCCAGCGGCGACCGGGCATTTCGCGGCCCGTGTTCTGGTCGATGATGACAATCTTGTTATCCTTCACCACGTACTCCACATCGCGCTCGTAGATGGTGTAGGCCTTAAGCAGCTGGCTGGTGGTGTGCAGGCGCACGCCGGTTTCATCCAGACGCTTCATGAGGGCAGTCTTGCGGGCTTCCTTCTCGCGCTCGCTGAGCTTCTCGTCCTCATCGATGTTCACGAACTCGGTGCCGATATCGGGCAGCACGAAGTTCTCCGGATGCCCGGGGCTGATGATTTCGCGGCCCATTTCCATGAGGTCGGCATCGTGGGTCTTTTCATCGATGGTGTAGTACAGCTCTTCCTTGAGCTTGAAGAGCTCAATCTTGCGGGGGTCCTGGTAGAGGAACAGCTCGTACTTCTCCACCATGCGGCGGTATTCGGGGTCCTGCTGGGAGCGCATGTAGGCGCGGTTGCGGGGCTGGCCCAGTTTCACCTTGAACAGGCAGCGGCCTGCGCGCTCGGGGTCACCGGCCTTGGCATATTCCATCGCCTTCTGCATGAGGCCGTTGCACAGCTCCACCTGCTTGCGCACCACCTTTTCGATGAGCGGCTTGAGGGTGTCGTACTGCTGCTCGTGCTCGATGACAGCCGGGCCGGAGATGATGAGCGGCGTGCGGGCTTCGTCAATGAGGATGGAGTCCACCTCGTCGATAATGGCGAAGTAGTGTCCGCGCTGCACCTGGGCTTCCTTGCTGGAGGCCATGCCGTTGTCGCGCAGGTAGTCGAAACCGAATTCGGAGTTGGTACCGTAGGTGATGTCCTTGGCGTACTGCTGGCGGCGCAGGTCGCTGGGCATCATGCTCTGGATGCAGCCGATGCTGAGGCCGAGGAAGGAGAACAGCGCGCCCATCCACATGGAGTCGCGGCGGGCGAGGTAGTCGTTCACCGTCACCACGTGCACGCCCATGCCGGTCAGGGCGTTCAAGTACACCGGCAGCGTAGCCACGAGGGTCTTGCCCTCACCCGTAGCCATTTCGGCAATGAAGCCGCGGTGCAGCGCAATACCGCCGATGAGCTGCACATCGAAGTGCACCATGTCCCACTTGATGGGAGTGCCGCACACATCCACCGTCTGCCCACACATCAGGCGAGCTGCGCACTTCACCACAGCAAACGCCTCAGGAAGAATCGTTTCCAGATACTTGGCGCGCAGCTTGGCAAACTTGGGCTCAATCTCAGCCAGGGCCTTCTTACCAGCCTCGATGGATTCCACCGTAGCCTCCACCTTAGGCAGCTTCGGAAACTCAGGGGCCAGGGATTCGAAACGGGTATTCAGCAGGGCGGCATACTGCTCCAGCTGCTCCGGGGCAGCAGCCAGCACCACACCGCGGGTCGGCAGGTCCATGGGGGTGAAGCGGTGCAGGTGCGCTTGCCACTCGCGGGTCTTGCCCACCAGGAAGTCACGGTCTTTCCCCTCCCAGGACTTTTCCAGATCCAGAATACGGCGTACAACCGGCTTGAGCTTGCGCACTTCGCGCTGGTTCTTGGAACCCACGATTTTGTTCAGAATC
>JAFZGH010000090.1 GCA_017555465.1 Akkermansia sp.
CCCAGACCGCGGTGCAGCGCCTGGATGCGCCAGCAGCTCATGAGCGCCCATTCGCCTTTTTCCGGGTCAAAGATGTAGCCGGCAATCTGGCGGAAGTCAGGGCCGTCCTCATGTTCCACCACAAGGGTTTTGATGACATCGCCCTCTTTCCAGTTGAAGGGGCGCATGGAGTTGCCGCCTGTGCCTTCACCGCCGAAACGGCGGGTGGTTACCTTTTCGCCCTTCTGGATGAGCTTGGCGCGTTCTTCCTCAGGAGCGGCGTGGGGGTTGTCGCCAGAGTCCTTGGCATCCCAGATGGAGAAGATGGCTACGCGTACCGGATTGCCGTTTTCATCCTTGTGACCAAGCTCCTGCACGCCAATGTAACCGCAACCGAAGTTGTTGCAGGCAAAGTAGGTGCCGGGGGCGCTCTTTTCAATCACGGCTTCCTGGTATGCCGCGGTGTGGGAGTGAATGGCAGGGCCATAGCCCAGGTGCACCGAAGCGCACTGGCGCTTTGCCATGTTTTCCGGCAGCCAGTAGTCCGAATAGCGGTCGGCCTTGGCTTCCTGCGGGCAGAGTGCCGCAAGAGCAAAAAGCCCCGTCATCAGCGTGAAAATTGGTTTCATCGCCGCTAAGCCTAACACAACAGGCAGATTTTTTCAAGTCTAAAGAATCGGTGCTTACGGCTTGACTCTGCGGGGAAATCGCTGTAAACTCCCCGCGTCATGACTTCTACAGCTGATTACAAGGTGGCCGATATCGCCCTGAAGGATTGGGGACGCAAGGAAATTGCCGTATCGGAATATGAGATGCCGGGCCTGATGGCCTGCCGCGAGAAGTACGGCGAGCAGAAGCCTCTGGCCGGGGTGCGTATCACCGGTTCGCTGCACATGACGATTCAGACGGCGGTGCTCATTGAGACGCTGGTGGCGCTGGGCGCCGAGGTTCGCTGGGCCAGCTGCAACATTTTCTCCACGCAGGACCACGCGGCTGCCGCCATTGCTGCTGCCGGGGTGCCCGTGTTTGCCTGGAAGGGCGAGACGCTTACTGAATACTGGGATTGCACCTGGGCAGCACTCAGCCACCGCGATGGGCTTGGCCCGCAGCTGGTGGTGGACGACGGTGGCGATGTGACGCTGCTGTTGCACCGCGGTTATGAGATGGAGGAGGGCTCAGATTGGGTCAACACTCCCTCCGAGAGCGAGGAAGAGGGTGTCATCAAGGCTCTGCTGAAGCGCATTGCCGCTGAGCAGCCGGGGGTGTTCCACCGCTGGCTGCCGGAGTGGAAGGGTGTTTCCGAGGAAACGACCACCGGTGTGCACCGCCTTTACCAGATGGAGCGCGATGGCCGCCTGCTGGTGCCTGCCATCAATGTGAACGATTCCGTGACCAAGAGCAAGTTTGATAACCTGTACGGTTGCCGCGAGAGTCTGACGGACGGCATCAAGCGTGCCACGGATGTGATGATTGCCGGCAAGGTGGCCGTCATCTGCGGCTATGGCGATGTGGGCAAGGGTTGCGCCCAGGCTCTCCGAGGGCTGGGTGCCCAGGTGATTGTGACTGAGGTGGATCCCATCTGCGCCCTGCAGGCTGCCATGGAGGGCTACCGAGTGCTTACGGTTGAAGATACCCTGGGTATGGCCGATATTTATGTGACCACCACGGGTAACTGCGATATCATCACTCTGGAGCACATGGAGAAAATCAAGGACCAGGCGATTATCTGCAATATCGGCCACTTCGATAATGAGATTCAGGTGGCCCGCCTGCAGGCCTATCCGGGAATCGTCTGCACCAACATCAAGCCGCAGGTGGATAAATACACCTTCCCGGATGGCCACAGCCTCTACCTGCTGGCCGAGGGTCGCCTGGTGAACCTGGGTTGCGCCACGGGGCATGCTTCCTTTGTGATGAGCAACAGCTTCACCAATCAGGTGCTCGCTCAGATTGCCCTGTGGCAGGAGCGCGAGACCGCCAAGCCTTCTGTAACGGTGCTTCCCAAGAAGCTGGACGAGGAAGTGGCCCGCCTGCACCTGGCCAAGCTGGGTGTGCGCCTGACCACGCTGACCCAGAAGCAGGCCGACTACATCGGTGTGCCGGTCGAGGGCCCGTATAAGGCAGAAGCTTATCGCTATTGATTCCAGAAAATATCATGAGCACGCTGCAGGAGGAGCTGGACTGGTTGTATTCCACCCAGGCATTCGGCATCAAGCTGGGGCTGGAGGGGGTGACGCGTCTGCTCTCTGCCTGCGGTGTGTTGTATCCTCACGCCCAGGTCATTCATGTGGCCGGCACCAATGGCAAGGGCAGCACCTGCGCGTTCTGCGAGAGTGTGGCCCGTGCTGCCGGGTATAAGACCGGCCTGTTCACCTCGCCCCACCTGGTGGAGTTCAGCGAGCGCATCCGTGTGAATGGCGAAAATATCCCGGATGCGGATGCCGCCAGGCTGATTGCCAAGGTGCGCGAGGTAGTGCAGGGCTGGGACCCGTGCCCCACCTTCTTTGAGCTGGTGCTGGCGGTGGCGATGCTCTGGTTTGCGGAGCAGGAGGTGGAGCTGATTGTGCTGGAAACCGGCATGGGCGGCCGCCTGGATGCCACCAATGCCGTGCCGAAGGATGTGGCGGTGCTCGCCCCCATCGGGCTTGACCACACGCAGTACCTGGGTGAGACGCTCTACGACGTGGCGGGTGAAAAAGCCGCCATTCTTTCCTGGCACCGCCCGGCGGTTTCCGCCCCGCAGGAGCCGGAGGCGATGCGTGCGATTCATGAGGCTGCCCGGCGTATGGATACTTATTGCCGCGTGATTTCTACGGAATGCGACCAGCCCCTGGGACTTAAAGGGGCGCACCAGCGGCGCAATGCTGCGTTGGCGCTGGCTGCCTTGCGCGCGTTGCCGCATTTCCTCTGCAGCGCAGAGGAGGAGGCTCGTGGGCTGGCGGAGGTGCGCTGGCCGGGACGTTTTGAGGAGGTGCTGCCCGGCGTTATCATGGATGGCGCGCACAATCCGCACGCCATGCAGGTGCTCACCCGCACCTGGCGCGAGACCTTTGGTGAGCAGAAGGCCCGCTGCATCTACGCTGGCTCGGCAGATAAGGCACTGGATGAGGTGCTGGAGCTGCTTTCCCCCATTGTGGGAGAATGGGTGCTGCCCCCGGTGCAGTCGCCGCGTATTCTGCCGCCGGCCGAAATGGCGGCCAAGGTGCAGGCCGTTTCTGAAGCACCTGTTTCCACCCCCGCCACGCTGGCTGAATGCCTGGCTGATATGCCTGCGGGCACTCTTATCTGCGGCTCATTTTTCCTGCTGGGTGAGGCGAAGTCCATTCTCCGCAGCGCTGATTATCGCGTCACGGTGCAGTAATCAGTTTCTTGGAAATTCAAGATGCTCCAGTACGCCTGCAGTGCGGAATCTGATATGCTCAGTCAGGCGCTGTATGGTGTTCTCTGGAATCCCGGATTTTGTGAGCGCTGCAGCTGTGGTATCCAGTGCGGTTAGTATGCTCTCGGCGGTGGATTTGGCAAGCTGAAGAACTGCTTTTTCCGGCAATCTGATATCCTGGGCAAAACGCTCCCATCTGTGGCGTGAAATGAAGAATGAGTTTCGCTTGCCTCCTATGCCCATAGCCATACGCCGCGCGAGCTTTCTGCCATAGTATGTGGTACTCAGCAGATCGTAGAATGGTGCCAGCTTCAGGCCATTTTCCTGTCGCATCATGGATATGTTTTTGGCGTGGGCGTCATTATTGCCTACGCAGAGGTTGAATGCAGCCCATTTGACCATGAGGCTGACATCCAGAGCCGGTTGCATGGAATATCGCCGGATAAGGACGGCGCAATCGTAGAATGATGGTCCACCATCCTGTTCGTATTTGAGCGCAGAACTGATTGCGGATATCTGGCAGAAATCTTCCTGCGGTAACCTCCGGGGATGAAAATCAGAACCTTCACGGTCGTAGCGTTCCACTACCAGAACCTTGTGATCCGGTAATTGAAGAATGCGGCTTCTGACTGTTGGTATGCCGATGCGGGTTGCCAGCTCAAGACAAAAATGTTCGTTTTCTATGGAATGGGGGAATTCATTGATAGGCAGCTTGATGATGCAGTTACTGGCCGCGCCCTGTTGCGGTAGATAGAAGACTCCGTCTTTCTGGAATAGGGGGAGTTTGTGCTGGGCCCCTGCCAGGGAAAGGCTGGTGTGTTGCTCGCTTGTGGCCATAGGAAACTCCGGGAGTTTGTGCAGCAGCGACTGTATTTGTCCTGGCGATAACTCTTTGTAAGTGCCTCTGGTGGCTGGCCCGCCGATGCTGAATGCTCCTGCGCAGTCTTGTCCGATGTGCTTCAGGAGGCCGAAAATGTTTTCCTTACTGGTTCGGAATTGTCGTGCCAGGCTTTCCCTGATTCGACCTTCCGGCAGTATGTTCTCAAAAAATGTCCGTACATTGTCACCTGTGTGTCTGATATTGAGGCGGGGCAGGGAGATTGATATGTCGAACCCGTGCAGCTGCCAGTTTTTGGTGTACTCTAGTTCCAGGTATCCATGGGGTGTCTGAATCAGGCGCGCTATTTCCTGCCCTTCATAGAATATGGGGAGTGAGTTCATTTATCGGTTTCCTCTCTGCCTTTGATATGTACCTCCAATCCCAGCGAGGTGAGCATCTGCAATGCCATGCTGATGCTGACACCTCGTTTGCCTCGCTCCATTTCGCTCAGAAGGCGGGAGCTGCAGGGAATCAGCATCGACAATTCGGCAATGGTGAGTCCCTGTTTCTTTCGCCTCTGCCGGATGATATTACCTAATTCTGTTTCGTTGGTAATTTGCATATTCCCTTTTGGGAATATTTTAATGTTATTGGAGGTGATTGCAAGTAAAATATTCCGAATTGGGAATATTTTGTATAAAAATGGTATGATGTGTCAAAAGTATTCCCAAAAGGGAATAAAAACGCCCGCGTAAGCGGGCGTTTGAAAAATGAAGGATGGAAACGCGCTATGCGGCGCGTGAGGCTTAGATTTCGATGTACTTAGCCTTGGGGAAGTTGCAGAGCGGGCAGCGCTCCGGCTCGGAGCCTTCGGCAAAGGTGTCGCCGCAGAGCGGGCACACGTAGTACTTGGCGGGCAGGTCGAGCTTCTCACCGGCTTCCAGCTGGGCAAGCGCCTTGCTGTACAGGTCGGCGTGTTCCTTCTCGGCTTCGTTGGCCCAGGTGAAGCTGCGCACGGCGTCGGTGTTGCCTTCTTCCTGTGCCTGGGCAATCATGGGCGGATACATGTCGGTGAACTCGTAGGTCTCACCGGCAATGGCGGCTTTCAGGTTCTCGATGGTGTTGCCCACTTCGATCTGCATTTCAATATCAATGGGCTGTTCACCCATCTTCACCAGCACCTTGTTGTGGTTGGTGGCGTGGATGCGCTCGGCGCGGCTGGCGGCTGCGAAGAGCTTTTCGATGAGCGGGTAGCCCTCCTGGGCGGCGCGGGTGGCGTATGCTGCGTACTTGGCGCTGGCGGTGCTTTCACCGGTGATGGCGGTCTTGAGGTTGTCAATCGTTGTCATGGCCGTAGTATACTCTAGTTTAGAATAATTACAAGAAAAATCTGCAAAAAATTGAAAATAATTTTTTATTGATTTAAATTGAATGGATTCCACAGTGGGTAAACTCTGCGGAATCCATTGAAATAAACCGGGAGACTGCTCATTACAGAGCAGCGATGATGGCATCGCCCATGCCGCGTGTGCCGACGCGGATTTCACCCTCGGCGCCGGTGGCGAGGTCGCCGGTGCGGTAGCCGGCGGCAATCACCTTGCGCACGGCTGCGTCCACGGCATCTGCCGCTGCGGTTTCCTTGCAGGTGTAGCGCAGGAGCATGGCCATGGAAAGAATCTGGGCAATGGGGTTGGCAATGCCCTGGCCGGCGATGTCGGGTGCAGAGCCGCCGGAGGGTTCGTAGAGACCGAAGAAGGTGTTGCTGCCGTGGCTGAGGGAAGCGCTGGGGAGCATGCCGAGCGAGCCGCAGACAATGGCCATTTCATCGGTGAGGATATCGCCGAAGGTGTTTTCGGTCACCATCACGTCGAACTGCTGCGGGTTGCGCACCAGCTGCATGGCGGCGTTGTCCACATACATGTGGGTGAGCTGCACATCCGGGTATTCGGCGGCAATGGTGTTCATGACTTCGCGCCACATGACGGAGGAAGCCAGTACATTAGCCTTATCTACGCTGCAGAGCTTCTTGTTGCGGCCGCGGGCGGCCTCGAAAGCCACGCGGGCGATGCGTTCCACTTCGCTCTTCTTGTAGATGAGAGTGTCAAGGCCGATGACTTCACCATCGCGCTCGCCATAGAATTTGGGCTCGCCGAAGTACATGCCGCCGGTGAGCTCGCGCACGCAGAGAATATCAAAGCCGCCGGGAATGAGGCTGTTTTTTACCGGGGACGCATCCACCAGCTCAGGCAGGCAGATGCCGGGGCGCAGGTTGGCGAACAGGGAGAAATGCTTGCGGAGGGGGAGCAGGGCGCCGCGCTCCGGGCGTTCATCGGGGGGCAGGGTGTCCCACTTCGGGCCGCCTACGGAGCCGAAGAGAATGGCATCTGCCGCTTCGCAGGCTGCCAGGGTTTCGGCAGGAAGCGCCTTGCCGCAGTTATCAATGCCGGCGCCGCCCACGAAGCATTCGGTGCGCTCGGTGGTGAAGCCGAACTTCTTTTCCACGGCATCGAGCACGCGGAGTGCTTCGGCCATTACCTCCGGGCCGATACCATCGCCCGCCAGAACTGCAATTTTGTAGGTATTCATGTCTGGCGGTGATGATACACCCCTGCGTTCCGGGTGTCAATTGAGAATCAGGGCAGCATGGGTGACTGGGCGGCTTCTGACTTCATATATGATGAGCCAGACTTTGCCAGGCGAACGAAATGGGCGATGAAGTAAACTGCCGTGCCCCATGAGAGCACGGCAGTTTACTAGAAACGCATGCCGCCTTGGCGGCGCCGCATGGCCAGCCCGGACAGAGCCTGCAGGCTCAGCGTGGCTGTGGTGGGTTCAGGGATGGTGTTGATGGTAATTTGGTTATCGCAGGAATCGGCTTCATCCGAGGTAAAGGCGGTGGTTGCCACGAACACAAATTCTGCAATCTTGCCCAGGTCTTCCAGAACAGTAGGAGTAAGCTGGAACTCGCCGCATTTGTTGCATTTTTCATGTTGAAGGTAAGGGGGGCGCTATGGCGTGCCAAGGCCGCAAAATAGATTGCAACACAACCTGCCGCGTTCCGGAGAGCGCGGCAGGTTTTTGTTAAAGCAATGGGGAAATTGGCATCGGAGTGGGGGACTTAAGTTCCCCTCCTGTTTGAAAGCAGCCCTAATGAAACTTTTGGGCTCTTGAGGTGATAACATAAGAAATAAGTGAAGAAACTTGCGTTAAGTTAAGAAAACGTCTTATGTTAATGCAGGGTTCTTGTTGTGTTATTGTTCGATTAGATAAGAAAAAAAGTGAATAAAGTAACAAATAACGTAAGAAAATTGTATTAATTTAAGAAATGACTTATGTTAATGGGAGCGTTTGTTATGTTATTGCAAAAAAACAAGCCCGGAGGTTGGTTCCGGGCTTGTTTTTCCATTTCTTTGGAGCGGGTGATGGGGAGAGGGAGGTAGGCTTTATTTAATGAGCCGAGGAGAAATATTTCTGATTCCGACTTTTAGGTTTATCCGGAATGGTCAGGTTGATATCGCCGGATTGGATGAGGGGGTCAAGATACCGGCGTAAGGCATATTGGCCGGATTCAATGTTCAGATGAGCAATGATTTCTGCACGAGTGCGGGGAATGCTGCAGAAAGCCAGCAAGCGTTCCCTGGTATTGGCAGCCGCGGGATTTTCAGCCTTGGGCTCGTGATATAAGACTACCTTGAACTCGCTTGTTGTGTTTTTGAACACGGGCACTGGCAGGGAGGATTCTGCCATGGCAAGCCGCATGGTTGGGATACCGGAGTAGCGGTTTTCTGTTTTGCCCAGTGTTTCCATGGCGGTAATGAGAACCGGGTTGCGCGTGTCTGGCTGGGTGTGTCCCAGCTGGTCGACGGTGAGGCGACCGTACAGCCCGCCGGGATTGATGATTTCCAGCCTGTCTTCGTACATATCCAGCTGGATGGGGCGTGTTTCCGTATGAATGCTGTAATCCCGGTGAACCAGGGCGTTGAGGATGGCTTCGCGCACGGCGTTCATGGGGTATTGCGGCATGTCGGTGCGTTTGCCGGTGCGGGAATCGATTCTGGTGGTCTGGCGCATGTTGCTGCGCACGAAATCCAGGGCTTTCTCCAGCATTTCCGGGATAGTGCCTTCAATTCGTTTGGTATCGGTGAAGCGGTTTCCGGCGGTATCAGTATCTCCCTTGGTTTTGCCCGGGTTGCATGTGGCGGAAATGTTGAGCCGGGAATAAAAGGCCTGTGGGTACAGCCCGAACAGCAACAGAGCAGACATGGTTACCTGTCCTTCGCGGATGATGCCGTTGAGTTCATATTGCTGTTCCTCTGTGGTGCGGGCAAGATTGGGACGTTCCCTGCGCATGAGTGCCAGGTAGACGTCCAGTGCGTCCTTGTTCAGTGCGTTAAGGGACGCACCATCAGCGGGGCGGATATCATCGCGCTGTTTTTTTCTGAAAGCCTCGTAACTGTAGATTTCATACTCAGTCATGGGTTTGTCTGCCTCGCCCACGCGGATGTAGGAGCCTTTAATGCGGCCCATGCCGGCGCGGAAGCAGGGTCGCTCGGAAATATCAAGCGGCGGGATTTCTGCAGAGACGAAAACTTTGTCGTCTTCATCGTATACTGTGAATACAGGCCGCACCACGGGTGACATCTGTTCGCAGTATTCCATGACCTTTTTCTGCAGCGCCTGGGCATCATAGACGCCGACTTTGGCGAAATGTGCCTTTTCATCGAGCCCGAAAATCATAATGCCGCCGTTATCCTGATTGGAGAAGGCGGAGATAGTGTTGTAGAGTTTTTCCGGGCAACCGCGGTGTGCAGATTTGACTTCCATGGTCTGCCATTCGCAGCCGCGGCGTTGTATGGTGTGAATGAGCTCTTTGAGTTCTTCTTCAATCATAGTGGTGTTGTCTTGTTGAGTGTATTTTATAAGAAAAACATAAGAAGTAAAGAGAAAATGTAAGAAAAACTTGCGTTATTGGCGAATAACGTAAGAAAAAGTGAACAAAGTAACAGTTAACATAAGAAATTTGAGTTAATTTAAGAAAACGTCTTATGTTAATGGGGGTGTTTGTTATGTTATTGCAAAAAAAACAAGCCCGGAGGTGGTTCCGGGCTTGTTTTCCGGCTCCTGCGGAGCGGGTGAAAACGCGCTGGCGCGCAAGTGAAAAACTGGTCAGCTGTCAAGCTCCTTGAGGGCTTCGTTAATCTTGCCCATGGTTTCCACAATCTGCTTGTTCACGTTGTTTTCGTGGAGTTCGCAGGCCATGCGGATGGCGTTGAGGATGGCCACGCCGGTGGCGGAGCCGTGGGCGATGATGGAGAGGCCGTTCACGCCGATGAGGGGGCTGCCGCCCACGGCATCTGCGCTCATGCGCTTCTTGAGGGTCTTGAAGACGCTGCTCATGCCCAGCGCGCCAACCATGGCCAGCACGCTGCTCTTGATGGCGCTCTTCATGGTGTGGGCAAAGAATTTGGCGGTGCTTTCCACGCACTTGAGGAGGATGTTGCCGGTGAAACCATCGGTCACGGCGACATCGAGCCCGTGTTCAAAGAGGTCGTGCCCTTCGGTGTTGCCCACGAATTCGAAGGGAAGGAGGCCTTTCTTGTTGAGCGCGTCGAGCAGGGCGTATGTGGCCAGTGAGGTTTCGCTGCCTTTGCAGTCCTCGGTACCGTTGCTCATCACACCCACTTTGGGCTGCGGGCGGTTGTACACATAGCGGGACATGAGGGCGGCCATGACGGCGTAGCCCACCATGTGGCTGGGTTTTGCATCCGGGTTGGCGCCGGTGTCGCTCACGAGCACGTTGCCATGCGCGGCGGGCAGGGGGGAGATGATGCCGGCGCGTTCCACGCCGGGCAGCAGGCGCAGCTTGATGGTGCTGGCGG
>JAFZGH010000013.1 GCA_017555465.1 Akkermansia sp.
GTTGCCATTGCCGGTCTTGAACTGCCCGCGGGCCTGTTCAAAGGATTTGGAAAGAGTATCAATGGCGCGTTTGACCTTCTCCATGCTGTCATCCAGCGTGGCGCATTTCTTGTAGAGCAGCTCTGCGCGGGAGATGATATTGTGCACATTGCGGGACTGGCGTTCCTTCTGCCAGAGGTTGGCGGCCAGCTGCAGCGCCATGAGCAGATTTGTGGGGCTGATGAGAAGCACGCCGCGTTCGTAAGCCTCGCGCACAAGCTGCGGCTGCGCCTGCACCGCCCCGATATAGGCAGCTTCATTCGGCATGAACATCAGCACATGCCCGATAGAACCGGGCACGATGGAGGCATAATCCTTATCTGCCAGTTCCGCAATATGCTTGCGAACCGACTCCACGTGAGCTTTCAGGACAGATTCGCGCTCTGCCGGGGCGCAATCTGCATCAAGCTCCACCAGGCGGGCATAGGCGGTCAGGGACACCTTGGAATCAATGATGATGCGGCGTTCCTCCGGCAGGTTTACAATAACATCCGGGCGGAAAATGTTCCCCTCTCGGTCCTTATAACTGCTCTGGGTTACAAATTCCTCTCCCGGTCGCAGGCCGCTGCTTTCCAGGAGGCGGGAAAGAATCATCTCCCCCCAGTCCCCCTGCACTTTGGAATCGCCCTTGAGAGCGCGGGTGAGATTGGCGGCATCCTGGCTGATACCATCAGCGCGCTCCATGAGCTGCTTCACCAGTGTCTCGATGCTGGTGCGGGCCGTGGCATTACCGGTATTCGTTTCCGTTACAGCCTTGCGCAGCACATCAAGCTGCTCGCGGAGTGGCTGCAGCACATTTCCCAGCTGCTCCCGGCTGCTGTTTTTGAGCTGGTCTGTATTGTGGTCGAGAATACGGCGGGAAAGCTGCTCGAAGCGCTCCTCCAGCTGCTTCTGGCGCTCCTGCCAGCGCAGTTCTTCAGCCTGGGACTGCTGGTTCAGGAAATCATTCTGTTGCTGCAAGGTAGCAATACGCGTCTCGGCATCCTTATGGCGTAAAGACGCGATGAGATAACCGATTACGCCACCAACGCCAAGTGATAAAACAGCTGTAAGGAGTATAGAAATCATCATAGGGGTAAAAGAAAATTACAACGCAGGCTGCGGGCCGGAGTACGGCTGCGCCGCAGGTGAGGTGAGATCCAGCGTTTCATTGTAATAGGGGGTCTGCAGCTTAAAGAGCCCCAGCAGCGTGTGGAACAGATGCTCATGCGCCACCGTCAGGGCTGCATTTGTGCGCAGTTGTTGCAGGGATGCCGCAAAATGCGGATGCAGACGTTCAAAAGCTTCATTGTACAACACAAACATGCCCACCCGGCAGCCCGTGGTCGCATGGTAGGAAACGTGCCGTTCACCCAGAGCCGCCCGGCCCCACATGCCATCGTGTCCCAGGTATTCCCCGTGGTCGCTCATATAGATGTACACAAACGGGCGCTGCTGCACCACATCTGTCACACGACGGAAGAACTCATCGGTATAATGAATCGTGCTGTCGTAGGCATTGTTCACCTCCTGCGCCTGGGAGGCGGGATTCTGGAAATGCACAGCAGCCGGGGTAAAGGGTGTATTCTGGCGGTCATAGTGTTCA